>NZ_JAVIJB010000019.1:0-122111 GCF_033977165.1 Mesorhizobium captivum | reverse complement strand
GAAGCGAGTTCGCAAATGCAACTTGACACCTCAGATAGTCGCTCATTGCCCTGCCGGGCATTTCTCCTCGTATAGTGACGGGGAGAAAGGGCCGTGTCAGCGGTTTCGCCAATCGTCGACGTTACACCCGCCCAATCATCACATGCGTCGCATCGGCCGTCGCGACCTGGTTGGTGCAGCGATAGCCGAGCTTCAGCATGTCGAGGCCGGCGAAGAGGTGCTCGCCGGAGCCGAGCAGCATCGGCGAGATGGCGAGGTGCATCTCGTCGATGAGCTTCTCCTTAAGATACTGCCGGACGGTCGAAACGCCACCGCCGACCCGAACGTCCTTTCCATTGGCCGCGGCTTTCGCCTGTTCCAATGCTGAATGGATGCCGTCGGTGACGAAATAAAAGGTCGTGCCGCCTTCCATGACGATGGGCGCGCGCTTGTGGTGGGTGAGTACGAAGACCGGCACGTGATAGGGCGGGTTGTCGCCCCACCAGCCTTTCCAATTGTCGTCCGGCCATTCGCCGCGGACCGGCCCGAACATGTTGCGGCCAAGGATCCAGGCGCCGACATTCTCGAAGCTGCGCACGGCGAAACCATCATCGACGTCCGTGGTGCCGCCGTCCTTGCCGATCACCATCTGGCGGAAGGTACGGGTGCCGATCATCCATTTATGCAGATCTTCGCCGCCGACACCGAGCGGATTGGCCAGGCTCTGATCAGGACCGGCGCCATAGCCGTCGAGCGACAAGGTGAAAGCGTTGACACGCAGCTTAGACATCATTGTCTCCTGAACTAGTTGTAAATTGCAAGCGGTTATGGAGTAACTTAACTGATTGCAGAATGCAAGCGGAATTCTCCGGCGAGAGAAGTCGACCGGACAGACGTTTCGTCAGACGGCAGCATCAGACCATGCGAGAAAGGGCAGGGCGAGCGGTGGCCGCCCGGTGCCCGAACGCCTGGAATTGCCTGACCGAGGGTGGTCAGGCAGGACAGGGCGTCGGATTTTCGCGTAGTAGTGAGAGACTCAGCCCCGCAGCATCTCCGCCACAGTCGGCGCGAAGTAAGTAAGAATGCCGTCGCAGCCGGCGCGCTTGAGGGCGAGAAGCGATTCCAGCATCGCCTTTTCGCCGTCGATCCAGCCATTGGCGCTGGCCGCCTTGATCATCGAATATTCGCCCGACACCTGGTAGGCGAAAGTCGGCATCTGGAGCTCGTCCTTCAGCCGGCGGATGATGTCGAGATAAGGAAGCCCCGGCTTCACCATCAGCATATCGGCGCCTTCGGCGAGATCCTGCTCGGCCTCGCGCACCGCCTCGTCGGAATTGGCGTGGTCGATGTAGTAGGTCTTCTTGTCGCCCTTGAGCAGGCCGGCGGTGCCCACCGCCTCGCGATAGGGACCGTAGAAGGCGGAGGCGAACTTCGTCGCATAGGACATGATCGCCACGTCCTGGAAACCGTTGGCGTCGAGCGCGTCGCGGATGGCGCCGATACGGCCGTCCATCATGTCGGACGGCGCGATGATGTCGGCGCCGGCGGCTGCCTGGATGACGGCCGCGGCGGTGACCTGCTCGACGGTCTCGTCGTTGACGATGATGCCGTCACGCAGGATGCCGTCATGGCCGTGACTGGTGAACGGGTCGAGCGCGGCGTCGGTGATGATGCCGATCTCCGGCACCGCGTCCTTGATGGCGCGGGTGGCGCGGTTGATGATGTTTTCGGGGTCGAGGATGTGCGAGCCGGTCTGGTCGCGCAGCGAAAGCTCGACATTGGGGAAAGTGGCGATGGCCGGAATGCCCAGCTTGGCGGCGCGCTCCGCTTCCTTGACCGCGAGGTCGACGGACAGGCGATAGACGTCCGGCATGGCGGCGATCGGCTCGCGCACATTTTTGCCGTCGACGACGAAGATCGGCCAGATCAGGTCGTTCACCGAGAGCTGGTTCTCCTGCACCAGCCGGCGCGACCAGTCGGCCTTGCGCATGCGCCTCAGCCGCCGGCTGCCGGTGATCTCGTCGACGCTGCGGGCGCCGGCAGGTTTTGCGGGAGTGAATCTGTTCATCGCCAAATCTCTCTTTTGGACCGCTTTTACCATGCGGTCTCACCGCAGACCAATGCGACACGATTGTGCCAGGGCATCGAAGTGCAAATTCCTCGCCCCCGCCGGAGGCGGGGGAGAGGTGTCCGCGAAGCGGACGGAGAGGGGGCCTTCGTAGGGCGCTCCCCCTCTCCGTCTCGGCTTCGCCGAGCCACCTCTCCCCACTTCGTGGGGCGAGGAACTGGGCGTCACGGCTGCCCATTCCCCGACAAAATCTGCGCCGCGCCCCCCACAGCCACTCGGAAAGCTTCGTCGAAGCTGACGCCGCGCACCTGCCATTGGTAGGTCTTGCCGCGCTCGGCCAGCCGCCAGTCGGCGATCCAGCCGAGTTCCTTGTCGCTCCACACGATGCTGCCGGCGAGCGTTTTGCTGGCGCCCATTCCCTTGGCGAGCCGGTCGAGCTTTGCCATGTCGGCGGTGCGCAGCGTCTTGTCGTTGAGCCCGGCAAGCTGCATGGCCTTTGGAAAGGTGACGCGCATCAGCAGCGGGCCGGTGGCATTGGCGAAGGATTCGCGCATCGTCTCGCCGCGATCCTCGTCGGCCGTCAGTACGAAATGGCTCGCGCCTTGCTCGGCCGCCAGGAAGACGGCAAGCTTCGGTCGCTCGCCATGCCAGGGCCTGCTGCCGAGCTGCGCCAAAAGCTTGTCGACCACCGCGGGCTTGTAGAGACACGTCAGGTCGTGCGGCCGGTCGTGCGTGCCTTGCTCGTCATGGATCGGAACGCCTTCCAGCCGGTCATGGTAGCGAAAGGATTGGACGAAGTCGGCCGCCTTGTCGCGCAGCGCCAGCATCTCCGGCTTCTGCATCAGCCGCTGATCGCCGGAAACCTTGACCAGCACCTTCTCCAGGCAAGCCTTGAAGCCGATCTCTCGGTTGGGCTCGCCGGTGCCGGTCACGATGGTCTGCGCCTGGTAGAGTTCGTCGGTCGTCGCAGCAATGGCCGGCGGAGCTCCCAGCCAAAGGAACCCTGCCAATCCAGCCACGAGACGAGGAAATCCAGCCATGTCGATTTGCTCGAAATCTGTCGGGCCGCGTGGGCGCAATCGTTTGCCGGTTTCGTAACATCTGGCGCGCCCGGCCGCCAGTGTGATGACCCGCTGGCATTGACGCATCCTTATGCCGCCTTTAGCACTTCAGTCCCCCGAAAGGGCGGAGAGAAGGATTCTCTGGTGATGGATTTTGACGGAGGCGACGAGATTCGCTTCGAGCGTTTGGGCAAGGCGGGCGTCGTCACGCTGACGCGGCCGCGGGCGCTCAATGCAGTCACCCATCGCATGATCAAGGCGCTCGGCAAAGCGCTCGACGCCTGGGAGGGCGATGCCGGGGTCAGCGCCGTCGTCGTCAAGGCCGAGGGTAGGGCTTTTTCCGCCGGTGGCGACATCCTGCACATCTACGAGTCCGGCCGCGCCGGCAAGCCGCCGGTCGACTTCTTCGCCGACGAGTACCGGCTCAACGCTCGCATCGCGCGTTTCAGAAAACCCTATGTCGCGCTGATCGACGGCATCGTCATGGGCGGCGGCGTCGGCATTTCCTTCCACGGCTCGCATCGCGTGCTGACCGAGAACGCGCAGTTCGCCATGCCGGAAGTCGGCATCGGCTTCTTCCCCGATGTCGGCGCCAGCCATCTCTTGCCTGATCTCGGCGGCAGCTTCGGCATGTATCTGGGGCTGACGGGAAACCGCATCCGCTATGGCGATGCGCTGTGGTCGGGCCTGGCCACGCACACCATCAAGGCCGAGGACCAGGCGGGGCTGCTCGATGAGATCGCAGTTTCCGGCGATCCGGAGTCGGAGTTGCGCGCTTTCTTCACGCCTGCCAAGCGCGAGACGGAACGCCAGGACCTGGAAGCGATCGCCCGCCATTTTTCGCAGGCCTCGCTCGCCGACATCGTCGCCAGCCTTGAACAGGCCCAGGGCGACGCCTTCGCCGCCAACACGCTAGCGACCATCAGGATGCGCTCGCCGACCAGCCTCAACGTCGCCTGGCGCGAGATCAGCGCCGGACTGACGCTGTCGATGGACGAGTGCATGAAGATGGAGTTCCGCATCCTCAACCGCATGCTGGCCGGCCACGACTTCTACGAAGGCATCCGCGCCGCCATCATCGACAAGGGTTCGAAGCCTGAGTGGCGGCCCGCCAGCCTCGAAGCGGTGAGCGCCGCCGATATCGACGCCTATTTCGCGCCGCTCGGGGCCAGGGAGCTCGAGCTGTGAGCGAGGTCACCTCCAGGCGCGTGGTGCTGCAACCCTCGACCACCGAGGTTATCTTCGCCTGGTTCCAGCGGGTCATCGCCGGCTATTGCCTGCTCTTCGGCATTCTCTACTGGATCCGGCTGATCGGCATCTATCCGGGTGCGCTGTGGCGCTTCGACCTGATGCCGGTGCATTGGCAGGTGGCCGCAGCCACGCTTGCCGTCTTCTTTCCCTTCGCTGCCGCGGGGCTCTGGATGCTCGCTTCCTGGGGACCTGTGATCTGGTTCATCTGCGCGGCGACCGAAACCGTCATGTATGCCGGCTTTCCCGACCTCTTCGGGCACAGGATGCTGATCGTCGTCTCGCATGCCTGCGTGGCGCTGCTCTATGTCGTCTTCCGGGTGACCATCTGGCTGCAGAAGCGTCGGCTCCGGCAGTAGGTTGCCAAGCTGCTCCGGAAGCCTAGATTCGGCTCAGCGATTTGCCCAAAAGCCATTGGCTAAATCTTTAGGTTAATTGTTCTTGCTCGCGTGACCGTTCGTTAAGCCTCTTTCGAAACCTCTTACCGGTAAGCTCTTGTTAGCCTTGGCGTTTAAGTCGAATTTTATGAGTATTCGATAGTGTCGCGATCAAGGTGAAGAACAAAAAATCACCGGGCGACAAACGAGAGGCAAAGACAATGATCAATTCGCGTCCGGCGGCGAAGACCGCCAACGTATCCGACGACCGCCGCGAGGCGATCCGTTCGCTGTACATGGAATCGCTGCAGCTGGTGGAGCGTCTGCATCGCCGTCTGCTTGACGTGATCAAGGACGAGTTCGACCGCAACGGCCGCTCCGACATCAACGCCATCCAGGCGCTGCTGCTGTTCAACATCGGCAATTCGGAGCTGACCGCCGGCGAGCTGCGCTCGCGTGGTTATTATCTCGGCTCGAACGTCTCCTATAACCTGAAGAAGCTGGTCGACCTCGGCTTCATCAACCACCAGCGCTCGCGCATCGACCGCCGCTCGGTCCGGGTCTCGCTGACGCCGAAGGGCAACGAGGTGGCCGACGTCGTCGCTGGCCTCTACGAGCGCCATGTCGGCTCGATCGAGGCGGTCGGCGGCATCAATACCGACGAGTTCAAGCAGATGAACCGCGCGCTGCAGCGCCTGGATCGCTTCTGGAACGACACGATCGCCTACCGGATGTGAGCGCATTCGAAATCTGAGACATCAAAGCCGCGCCGAAGAAGCGCGGCCGGGGGAAGAGTAAGGGCCGGTGCCGAAAGGTGCCGGCCTTCCTGCAGTCTGCCGGTTGCAAGGGGTGTTGACCGCACGACAATGCGGTGGAAGCTTTCCGGCTAACGGGGAGGGGTGTCGTGCGCTATTTCCTGCTTGTGCTTTCCGCTTTGATCCTGGCTTCGCCGGCTGGCGCCAAGACTATCTACTATGGCGGCAGGGCGGGCATGGAGGTCACGATCGTCAAGAAATCCGGCATCGGCACGTCGCATGCCAGTGTCTTGACGAAGCACACCAGGCAAAACGCGATCGGCTTCTGCCGTGAGTATGTCGGCAAGGTGACTGAGGACTGCATTGCCAAGGAATTGAAAACGCCCTTGCACCTGGAGATCACCGCGGATTGCAAGACCGGCAGGTTCACGACGTTTTACGGCGCCAACATGCTGTTCCTGGGGCGCAGCCCCGCCGGAAGTGCCACGGACTACCTGATCACCGACACCGACGAGAACGTTGTGCTCGATGGTTCGGGCGCCTCAGGTTACGACTATACCATCGAGCAATTCCAGGCGCTTTGCCCGAACCGGGTGAGGTAAAGAGAAGCTGGGAAGTGCCAGAGGGCATTCGCCGAACCGTCTGCGACCGGCGATGCCAAAATGCATCGGTCCCTTTCCCTTCATCTTCTCGCCGCAAGCAAATCGCGGGCCAAGGCCACGTTGCCGCCATAATCGCGGTGAAAGCGAGAGTGCGGGTAATGCTGCGGGCCCATGCCCCGCGCTCATTGGACCCGGCTCTGCGGCCGCGCGTTTCTGGCAGCCGAGCGATGCGGGACATGGTTGGCTAATTGTTAAGATTGCCGACCCTAGAGTGCGGGCAACCCGCCAGTAGAGCGAACTGAGCGAGATTTGATACAGCTAGAATGTCTGGAACGTCCATGAGAACCAGCCGCCGTTTCTTCCTTACCGGAGCCTCCGCGCTCGCCGCCGCCGTTGTCGCCGGCCATGCCAGCGCGCAGGACGTGATCGGGGATATTTTGAAATCCTCGGGCCGCGGCAATTGGGACGACCAGTTCGACGCCCGCGCCAGTCAGACCGGCAAGGTTGCCTCCACGCTGCCGATCTTCAGTCTGCAGACCGTCGCCTTCACCGAGCAGGCGGTGGCGCAGTACCAGAACATCGCCGGCCAGGGCGGCTGGGAGCAGGTTCCGGCGACCAAGAAATTGCAACTCGGCGTCGACGATCCGGATGTCGTGCCGCTGCGCAAGCGGCTGATGATCTCGGGCGACCTGTCGCAGGGCGCCGGCATTTCGACGGCGTTCGATTCCTATGTCGACTCCGCGGTCAAGCGCTTCCAGCTTCGCCACGGCCTCCCGGCCGACGGCGCTATGGGCAAGTACACCTATGCGGCGATGAACGTCTCGGCCCAGATCCGCCTCGGCCAGCTGCAGACCAACCTGCAGCGCCTGAAGGAAAAGGCCGGCACCCTGGGCAGCCGCTATGTGCTGGTCGACATTCCGGGGGCGCAGGTGGAAGCGGTCGAAAACGACCGCGTCGTGCTTCGCCACACCGCGATCGTCGGCAAGATCGACCGCCAGACGCCGATCGTGAATTCCAAGATCAACGAGATCATCGTCAACCCATACTGGAACGCGCCGGTCTCGATCGTGCGCAAGGACATCATTCCGCTGATGCGGAAGGATCCCAACTACCTCAAGGACAGCCATATCCGCCTGTTCGCGCCGGACGGCAGCGAGGTCGATCCGATGACCGTCGACTGGTCGACGGACGATGCCGCCAAGTACCGCTTCCGCCAGGATCCGGGCGGCAACAACGCCATGGCCTCGGTCAAGATCAACTTCCCGAGCCCGGACGGCGTCTACATGCACGACACGCCGCAGCAGAGCCTGTTCGGCAAGCTGATGCGCTTCGACTCTTCCGGCTGCGTGCGCGTCCAGAACGTGCGTGACCTCGTCACCTGGATCCTGCGCGACACGCCCGGCTGGGACCGTCAGCATTTCGAGGCGGCGATCAAGACCGGCGAGAACACGCCGGTGCAGGTCGTCAATCCGGTGCCGGTCCACTTCCTCTATCTGTCGGCATGGTCGACGGGCCCCGGCGTCGTGCAGTTCCGCGACGACATCTACGGCCTCGACGGCAACGAGCAGCTGCAGATCACTTCTTCGCTGTAAGCAGCTGATATTTCGAACAAAAAGGCCGCTCATGGAGCGGCCTTTTTGTTTAGATCAGTGCCCACCAGCGCGGGCATTGGGCCGGACCCATCGTCCAAGTTAAATGTCGTCCCGAGCCGCGGCTGGACGCGAAGCCGGCAATTGCGCATGGTCGGCCTCAGAGCCGGAATCGCATCATGGACGTCGCCGTCTTCATTCTCGTCGTGCTCGCTTTCGTGGCACTTTCCGGCGCGCTGGTACGGCTGGTGCGCGTGCCTCTGCCCGTGCTGCAGATCGCGATCGGCGCCGCCCTTGCCTGGCCGGCGAGCGGCCTGCATGTCGAGATCGATCCGGAACTCTTCCTCCTGGTGTTCATCCCGCCGCTTCTGTTCGGCGACGCCTTCGCGGCGCCGAAGCGCGAGCTGATCGAGCTGCGCGGGCCGATCCTCGATCTTGCCATCGGGCTGGTCTTCTTCACCATCGTCGGCTTCGGCTACGCGCTGCACTGGCTGGTGCCGAGCATCCCGCTGGTGGTCGCCTTCGCTTTAGCCGCAGTGCTGTCGCCGACCGATGCGGTCGCGGTGTCCTCGATCGTCGACCGCAATGTCGTTCCGGCGCGGCTAATGCACATATTGGAAGGCGAATCCCTGCTCAACGACGCCTCCGGCCTGGTCATGTTCCGCTTCGCCGTGGTGGCCGCGCTGACCGGCAGCTTCTCCTTCGCCGCCGCCTCACTCACCTTCGTCTATGCCGTGGCGGCCGGCGTCCTCGCCGGTATCGCGGCGCTGTTCATCGCTGCCAAGGCGCTGCAAATCCTTGGCCGCATCGGCGGCACGCCGGCGGAGGCGCAGGTGCTGGTCATGACCCTGCTGCCCTTCGTCGCCTATCTCATCGCCGAGCATGCCGGCGCCTCCGGCATCCTGGCCGCGGTCACCGCCGGCCTGCTCACCGGGACTTCGGGCATTTTTCGCTTTTTGTCGGTGTCGGCGCGCATCCAGGCGATGTCGCTATGGTCGACGCTGACCTTCGTCTTCAACGGCGCTCTCTTCATCCTGCTCGGGCTGCAGCTACCCGACATCATCCGCAAGGTGCCGCCGGAGCTCACCAGCCGGCACTGGCTGTTCGAGCCGGCGCTGACCGTGCTCATTTTGACGCTCTGCCTGATCGGCCTGCGCTTCCTCTGGATCTGGATCGGCGACATGGCGTCGGTGATTGCCGCAGGGCTCGGCAAACGCAAGGCCGAGCCCTTCGGTTTCCGTGTCAGGCTTGCCGGATCGGTAGCCGGCGTGCGCGGGGCAATCACGCTTGCCGGCATCCTGTCGCTGCCGCTCGCGCTGCAGGATGGCTCGCCCTTTCCGGCGCGGGACGTGGTGATCTTCCTCGCCGCCGGCGTCATTATCTGCTCGCTCATCATCGCCAGCCTCGCTTTGCCGGGGATCGCGCGCGGACTGGTCGAGCCGGGCGAGGATCCGGGCGCGGCCGAGGAGCGGCGGGCGCGTGTCGGCGCCGCCAATGCGGCGATCGCCAAGATCGAGAGCCTCGCCGGCGAGGGCGGCGAAGAAGGCGAGGTGGCCGAGGCCCGGCTTGCGGTCGCCGACAGCATCGTTGCCGGCTACCGCCGCCGCATTGCGGCTTCCGACGAAGCCGAAGAGGCGCGCGCCGAGGCCCGCGAGGCCGGGCGGCTGGAGCTCGAGCTGAGGCATGCCGGCATCGAGGCGGAGCGCGCCGCCGTGCGCGCCATGTTCCGCAGCCGCGAAATCAACGATCATACGATGCGGGCGCTGCTTTCGGAAATCACGCTCACCGAAGCCCTGCTCAAAAGCCGGCAGGACCGGAAATAACGTTTCAGCCGATTTGCTTGCCGCAAACCGGCCAGCAAATTTCGCGCCGCAAACGTGGCGGGCTCCAAACAACTGTGTTATTGGCGCGGCGACCTCGCAGACCTCCGGCCCCAAGGGAAAGCAAGCCATGTCAAATGCCGCGGCAGTCTCCAGCAAATTCGAATCCTTCTTCGAGACCACGCTTGCCGACGCCGATCCGGAAATTTTCGGCGCCATCCGCAACGAGCTTGGCCGCCAGCGCCATGAGATCGAGCTGATCGCTTCGGAGAACATCGTGTCCCGCGCCGTGCTCGAGGCTCAAGGGTCGATTATGACCAACAAATATGCCGAGGGCTATCCGGGCAAGCGCTACTATGGCGGCTGCCAGTTCGTCGACGTGGCCGAGGAACTTGCCATCGAGCGCGCAAAAAAACTGTTCGGCTGCAACTTCGCCAACGTCCAGCCGAATTCCGGCAGCCAGATGAACCAGGCCGTGTTCCTGGCGCTGCTGCAGCCCGGCGACACTTTCATGGGCCTCGACTTGAATTCCGGCGGCCATCTCACTCACGGCTCGCCGGTCAACATGAGCGGCAAGTGGTTCAAGGTCGTCTCCTACGGCGTTCGCAAGGACGATCACCTGCTCGACATGGATGCGATCGAGAAGACCGCGCATGAGACAAGGCCGAAGCTGATCCTGGCCGGCGGCACCGCCTATTCCCGCATCTGGGACTGGAAGCGTTTCCGCGAGATCGCCGATTCGATCGGCGCCTATCTGATGGTCGACATGGCCCATATCGCCGGCCTGGTCGCCGGCGGCATGCATCCGTCGCCGCTGCCCCATGCCCATGTCGTGACCACGACCACGCACAAGTCGCTGCGCGGCCCGCGCGGCGGCATGATCCTGAGCAACGACGAGGAGATCGCCAAGAAGATGAATTCGGCGGTGTTCCCGGGTCTGCAGGGCGGCCCGCTGATGCATGTCATCGCCGCCAAGGCGGTGGCGCTCGGCGAGGCGCTGAAGCCGAGCTTCAAGGCCTATGCCGAAAGCATCGTCGCCAACGCCAAGGCGCTGGCCTCCAGCCTGCAGGAAACCGGCCTCGATATCGTCTCGGGCGGCACCGACAACCACCTGATGCTGGTCGACCTGCGTCCGAAGAATGCCACCGGCAAGCGTGCCGAAGCGGCCCTCGGCCGCGCCAACATCACCTGCAACAAGAACGGCATCCCCTTCGACCCGGAAAAGCCGTTCGTCACCTCCGGCGTGCGTCTCGGCACGCCCGCCGGCACCACGCGCGGCTTCGGTCAGGCTGAGTTCCGCGAGATCGGCAAGCTGATCGCCGAGGTGCTGGACGGGCTGAAGGTGGCGAATTCCGACGACGGCAATGCGGCGGTCGAGGCAGCGGTCAAGGCCAAGGTCACGGCGCTGACGGATCGGTTCCCGCTTTATCCCTATCTCGGTTGACCTCCTCTTTCGGTTGACCCCTCTCTCGGTTGACGGGGCGCTGCGCGTCATCTTTTATCCTGCGCCGTGCGCCGCCTTGAACGGGCGGCGCGGCTTGTTGGAGAGACTTGATGATGCGCACTTTCCGTCTTGCCGCCCTGGCCCTGCTTGGTTCGCTGGCCGGTTTCGCCGCGTTCGGCGCGGTTGCCCAGGAGCAGACGCAGCCGGATCCGAATTTGCCGGCCACCAACACCTTCGGCAGGTGGACCACAACCATCGACACACTCGATACCGGGCAGGATTCGCACAAGACCTGCGCAGCCTCCACGGCTTTCGTCGACGGCATCGGCAATGCGGGCACGCTGACGTTGTCGATCTCGACCGGCGACGCCCTGCCGCCCGATGCCTATCCCGCCATCATGATCAGTGTAGACAACAAGGATCTGCCGACCGGCAAGAAGATCGCGGCGACCTTCGGCGATCCCGGCATAAAGGTTTCCGCGACGGTTTATTCCAATGATGGCGTCAATGGCCGACCCAGCTGGATGGTCGACAACCAGGCCAAGACCAGTCTCGCCCTGCTGCGCGCCATGCGCAAAGTCACCTCGCTCGATGTCGTCTTCGGCAAGCAGACCGTCGCGAGCATCCCGATGGACGGCTTCACCAAGGCCTATCGCAATCTCGGCTCATCCTGCGGTTTCGCGACTAAGGATGTTGCGCCCTGACACTGACGGCGGCTGGGGCAGGGCGCTGGCAATCTTGCTCGCGCCTCGCTATCTCTGAGGCACAAAAGGCTCTAAGCCTTTCGCCCACAGAATCGCGAACCCAAGGCTCTCCATGCGCTGTCCCTATTGCCAGTCCGAAGATACGCAGGTGAAGGATTCGCGCCCCGCCGAGGACGGCGCGGCGATCCGCAGGCGCCGCGTCTGTCCGGATTGCGGTGGCCGCTTCACTACCTTCGAACGCGTGCAGCTGCGCGACCTCGTCGTCATCAAGAAGTCCGGCCGCAAGGTGCCGTTCGACCGCGACAAGCTCTTGCGCTCCGTCGAGATCGCGGTGCGCAAGCGCAATGTCGATCCCGAGCGCATCGACCGCGCGGTGACCGGCATCGTGCGCCAGCTCGAAAGCTCCGGCGAGACGGAAGTCGCGTCCGGCGAGGTCGGCCGTCTGGTGATGGAAGCGCTGAAATCGCTGGATGACGTCGCCTATGTCCGCTTCGCCTCCGTCTACCGCAATTTCCGCGAGGCCAAGGATTTCCATGAGCTGCTGGGCGAGCTGAAGGGCGACGAGGAAAAGACCGAAGAGGACGCCGGCTGACCATGGCGAAACCTCGACTGAGCGAGGCCGAACAGGCGACCCTTGACCGCCGTTACATGGGCGCGGCCATCAGGCTCTCGCGGCGCAATGCCGGCCGCACCTCGACCAACCCCTCGGTCGGCACCATCGTCGTGCGCGACGACGGCGCCGGCCCGATGATCGTCGGCACCGGCGTGACGGCTGTCGGCGGCCGCCCGCACGCCGAGACCGAGGCGCTGGCCGAAGCCGGCGAATTGGCGCGTGGTGCTACGGCTTACGTTACTCTCGAGCCCTGCGCCCATCACGGCCGCACCCCGCCCTGCGCCAACGCGCTGGTCAATGCCGGCGTCGCGCGCGTCGTCGGCGCGGCGAGCGATCCCGACCCGCGCGTCTCCGGCAAGGGCTACGCCATCCTGCGCGCCGCCGGTGTCGAGGTGGTGGAGAAGGTGCTTGCTGCCGAGGCCGCCGAGCAGATGGCCGGCTATTTGACTCGATCTTTGAAAAAGCGCCCCGAAGTGACCCTGAAGCTTGCGCTTTCGAGCGACGGCAAGATCGGCCGGAAGGGCGCCGGTCAGGTCGCGATAACCGGCGAGATCGCGCGGCGCGAAGTCTATCTGATGCGCGCGGAAGCCGATGCCATCCTGGTCGGCATCGGTACGGCGCTGGAGGACAACCCGGCGCTGACCGTGCGACTGCCGGGACTGGAGAACCGCTCGCCGGCGCGCATCATCCTCGATCGCCAGATCCGGCTGCCGGAGACGTCTAAGCTGGTATCCGGCGTCGACCGCGTGCCACTCTATGTCGCCGCCTGCCTCGAAGCCGACCCGCATCGGCGCGCGACCCTCGAACGCGCCGGCGTGCGCTTCATCGGCACGGAAACCTATTCAGGCGAAGTGGCCCTGCCGGAATTGCTGGAGGATCTGGCCGCGCTCGGCATGGCGAGCGTGCTGGTCGAGGGTGGTGCCAAGGTAGCCAAGGCCTTCCTTGAAGAAGACCTGGTCGACCGCATCGTCCTGTTCCAGGGGCCGGACGCGATCGGCGAGGACGGCATTGCATCGCCCATCGATGCCGCCCATATCCCGGCGGGATTTCGCGAATTGCGCCAGATGCGCTTCGGCGAGGACAGCTACGCCGAGTGGATAAGGGATTTGTGATGTTTACTGGGATCGTTACCGATGTAGGCACCGTCGCAACGGTAAAGCCTTTGAGCGAAGGCGTCGGCCTGCGCATCGACACGGCCTACGATCCCGCGACCATTGCGATCGGCGCTTCGATTTCCTGCGGCGGCGTTTGCCTGACCGTCACGGCGCTCCCCGAACATGGCTCCAACGCACGCTGGTTCGAGGTCGAGGCCTGGGAAGAAGCCTTGCGTCTCACCACCGCTTCGAACTGGAAATCCGGCACCAGGATCAATCTCGAACGCGCGCTGAAGATCGGCGACGAGCTCGGCGGCCACATCGTCTCCGGTCATGTCGACGGCACCGCCGAGATCGTCGAGCGCAAGGAGGAGGGCGATGCCGTGCGCTTCACGCTGGAGACGCCGCGTCACCTGGCGAAGTTCGTCGCGCCGAAAGGCTCGGTCGCGCTCGACGGCACGTCGCTCACCGTCAACAAGGTCGAGGGCGCGCGTTTCGACGTGCTTCTGATCCAGCATTCGCTGAGTGTCACGACCTGGGGTGAACGCCAGGTCGGCGACCGCGTCAACATCGAGATCGACACCATGGCCCGCTATGCGGCGCGCCTGGTGGAGGCGGCCAAGGAAGGGCTTTGAGCACAGTCACGCGGTCCCGACGAGGCGGCGGCCCGGATTGCTGAAAATTCGGGCGTCGCGCAGGGGACAATGCGCCTTTCGCCACGGCTTCCCGCTTGGCTTCTGGTCGCACCCCACGTAAGCTTTCTCCTGGTCGGAGGGGAAAGCCATGAGCAGCCCATCGCAGCAAGTCGTGAGGCTTGGTTTCGGATTTGCCGTGTCACAGGCGCTGCGCGTCGTTATCGAACTCGGCATTCCCGATCTTCTCGCCTCCGGCGGGCGGTCGGTTGAAGACCTGGCAGCCGCCGCGAAGGCGGATGCGGAACCGCTCTACCGCGTGATGCGGCTTCTGGCGCCGGAGGGGGTGTTCACTGAAATTCGTCCTCGCCATTTCGGCTTGACCGAAGTTGGCGCAGCGCTTCGTTCCGATCGACCCGGACCGCGTGACTTCATCCGGATGATCAACAGCGAGGCCTATCTTGCCTTCGAGCAGCTTCTGCATTCCGTCCGCACGGGAAAGCCGGCCTTCGACAAGGTGTTCGGAAGCCCGAGGTTCGATTGGCTTTCGGCCCACCCGGAACAGGCTGCCCTGTTCCAGCGAGCCATGGTCGCCTTAAGCCAAGGCGGCAACGAGGCGGTAGCCGACGCCTATGATTTCGGCCGATACACGCGGGTCGTCGATGTCGGCGGTGGGCATGGACAGCTTCTCTCGGCCATCCTTGCCCGCAATCCTCATTTGAGCGGCGTTCTGTTCGATCTGCCGTCTGGGGTGGCGGCGGCGCGCCGGGGCGCCGGAGGCGACCTGCCGCGCACCGACTTCGTCGCCGGCGACTTCTTCGAGGGCCTCCCGGCTGGCGATATCTATGTGCTCAAGAAGGTCATCCACGACTGGGACGATGAACGCGCCGGGCTGATCCTGCGGCGTTGCCGCGAGGCCATGGCAATACACGGCAGGGTGCTCGTGGCCGAGACGCTCGTGCCTCCGGGCGACGATCCAGATCCGATCAAGGCCATCGATGTAGTCATGCTTGCGGTCACCGGCGGCCTCGAGCGGACTGAGGCACAATACGCCCGCCTGTTCGCAGGCGCCGGACTGAAGTTCGAGCGGGTGATCGGCACTCGAGCATCGATCTCGATCCTCGAGGCTTCGCCCGCCTAACCAAAGCTTCGCCTGCCTAGCCAAAGAATGTGCCGAAAGATCGCGCTGCTCGGGACCCGAATCCGTCGAGAGATGCAGACCGGTGTCGGTTCGACAATCTTCCGCTTGCGATCAATCCGGCTTCGGCCTAAGTCACCGGCAACCCCCCGGAGACTTTTATGGCAGGCACATCCCAACACGGCAAAGCGTTCATTCGTCCGAAGGCGAAGGCGCATCTGCTTATTGTCGAGGCGCGTTTCCACGACGACCTCGCCGACGCGTTGCTCGAAGGCGCGACCGGCGCGCTGGACGAAGCCGGCGCCACCTATGACGTCGTCACCGTTCCCGGCTCGCTCGAAATACCGGCCGTCATCACCTTCGCGCTTGACGGCGCCGGCGAGGGCGGCACGCACTATGACGGCTTCGTTGCGCTCGGCACCATCGTCCGCGGCGACACCTATCATTTTGACATCGTCGCCAATGAATCGAGCCGTGCGCTGATGGACCTTTCCGTGCAGGAAGCGATCGCGATCGGCAACGGCATCCTGACCACCGAGAACGATGCGCAGGCCTGGACACGCGCCAGGCGCGCCGAAGGCGACAAGGGCGGTTTCGCCGCGCGCGCGGCGCTGACCATGATCGCGCTGAAAGAGAAATTCGGAGCCCAATCGTGAGCGAACCTGCTTCGCCCGGCCAGCCGACTGTGCGCCACGCCAACAAGCGGGGTGCCGCACGCCTTGCCGCCGTCCAGGCGCTCTACCAGATGGATGTCGCCGGCAGCGGTGTCTTCGAAACAACTGCCGAGTATGAGACTTTCCGCCTCGGCAAGGAAGTCGATGGCGCGCTCTACCGCGAAGCGGACGCGCAATGGTTCCGCGCCATCCTCACCGGCGTCGTCGAGAACCAGAAGACCATCGATCCCGTCATCCGCCAGGCGCTGACCGAGGACTGGCCGCTGTCGCGGCTGGATTCGACGCTGCGCGCCATCTTGCGCGCCGGCGTCTATGAGCTGATGAAACGCGAGGACGTGCCGGTGGCGGTGATCGTGTCGGAATATGTCGACATCGCCAAGGCCTTCTACGAGGAAGACGAGCCGAAGCTGGTCAACGCCGTGCTCGATCGCGTGTCGCGCCGCGTGCGCGGCGAAGGTCGAGGCAAGGACGCATCGTGACCGCTACGGCAGTCGTCGCTGGCGCTGGCGGGGAAGCGCGCCGCACGGCGGTGCTGCTTGCGGCGGCGCAGGCGATCGTCGGTTCCGCCGCGCCCATCGCCATTTCGCTCGGCGCGCTTGCCGGACAGTATCTGCTCGGCCCCGACAAGTCGCTGGCGACGGCGCCGGTCACCGGCTTCAATCTCGGCGTGGCGCTCGGCGCGCTGCCTGCGGCCGCCATCATCCGCCGGCTTGGCCATCGCGGTGGCTTCATGACCGGCACTGTCATCACCGCGCTCGGCGGCCTGATCGCGACGCTGGCGCTCTATCAGGCGAGCTTCTGGCTGTTCGCTGTCGGCCTCGGCGTGATCGGCGTCGGCGGCGCCTTCGTCCAGCAGTTCCGCTTCGCCGCCGCCGACAACGCGCCGCCTGAATTCAGGGCGCGCGCCATTTCCTTCGTGCTGGCGGGCGGTATCGTCACCGCTATCCTCGGACCGCAGATCGTCATCTACACCCGCGAGCTTCTGGCGCCGGTGATGTTTGCCGGATCCTTCGCCTCGGTCCTCGCGCTAGCCGCCGTCGGCGCGATTATCCTTTCCTTCCTTCATACGTCCAGGCGGACGAGCAGCGCCGCTGTGGTCGCTGGTCGCGATGCCCGCCCGCTGGCTGAGATCGCCACTCAGCCGCGCTTCGTCGCGGCGCTGTTCTGCGCCGTCGGCAGCTACGCGCTGATGAGCTTCGTCATGACCGGCGCGCCGCTCGCCATGGTTGGCTGCGGCCTGTCGACCGACGACGCGACGCTCGGCATTTCCTGGCACGTCATGGCGATGTTCGGGCCGAGCTTCTTCACCGGTTCGCTGATCCACCGCTTCGGTGCCGAGCGCATCGTCGCCATCGGGCTGGTCCTGCTCATCGGCTGTGCGGTGGTGGCGCTTTCAGGCGTTGCGCTGTGGCAATTCTGGACGGCGCTCATCCTGCTCGGCCTCGGCTGGAATTTCGGCTTCATCGGCGCCACCGCCATGGTCGCCGCCGGCTACCACCCATCTGAAAAAGGCAAGGTCCAGGGCTTCCACGACTTCGTCCTGTTCGGCTCCGTCGCCTTCGCTTCGCTGATGTCGGGAGCGGTCTACAATGCCTGGGGCTGGACCATGCTGAACTGGATCGTGTTCCCGGTTGTAGTGCTCTGCTTCCTGGCACTCGGTGCCTTGAAGCTGCCGGGCTTGCGCGCCGCCAACTGACGCTGCGCGTCATTCGCGCCGGGAACAAAATTATTGCGTGCATCCCGCTAGTTATGAAACCGTGTACCCCGACGGCGCGTTAACGCCATGCTCATATGCCGCCTCCGGTCCATCGGCTCACAGCAAAGGATTCTCAAATGTTTTCAATCGGAAAGCTCGCCGTAGCGGCGATCGCGCTCGGCATCACCGCAGCTTCGGCACATGCTCAGGTGGTGGTCTCCTCGAAGATCGACACCGAGGGTGGTGTGCTCGGCAACATCATCCAGCTGGTTTTGAACGCCAACAACGTCAAGACCACCGACCGCATCCAGCTGGGCGCCACGCCCGTGGTGCGCAAGGCCATCACCGCCGGCGAGATCGACATTTATCCCGAATATACCGGCAACGCCGCCTTCTTCTTCCAGAAGGCGGACGATCCTGTGTGGAAGGATGCCGCCAAGGCTTACGAGACCGCCAAGAAGCTCGATTATGATGCCAACAAGATCGTCTGGCTGTCGCCGTCGCCGGCCAACAACACCTGGGCGATCGCGCTGCGCAAGGAGGTGGCCGACGAGAACAAGCTCACCACGCTGTCGGACTTCGGCAAGTATGTCTCGGGCGGCGGCAAGGTGGTGCTCGCCGCTTCGGCCGAGTTCGTCAATTCGGCGGCGGCCCTGCCGGCTTTCCAGACCACTTACGGCTTCAAGCTGAAGCCGGACCAGTTGATCACGCTCTCGGGTGGCGACACCGCCGCGACCATCGCCGCCGCCGCCAACCAGACCAACGGCGCCAACGCCGCCATGGTCTACGGCACCGACGGCGGCATCCAGCCCTCAGGCCTTGTCGTGCTTCAGGACGACAAGGCCGTGCAGCCCGTCTACCAGCCGACGCCGATCATCCGCGAGCAGGTCTTGAAGGAACATCCGGAAATCGAGACGCTGCTGAAGCCCGTCTTCGCCAAGCTCGATGTCGCCGCGCTGCAGCAGCTCAACGGACGCGTCCAACTGGGTGGTGAGCCCGCGAAGGCGGTTGCCGAGGACTTTTTGAAGACGAACGGGTTTTTGAAGTAGCAAGCCCGGCTAGCGCGATGCCAGTGCGAGGCACCCCCCTCTGTCCTGCCGGCCATCTCCCCCTCAAGGGGGGAGATTGGCAGCTGCTGCGCCGTGCTTCCAGCATCCGGAATTGGCGAAAGCGTTCGCGACATCTGATCTCCCCCCTTGAGGGGGAGATGGCCGGCAGGCCAGAGGGGGGCGTCTCGCGCAACCGCTCTTCATGACCCTCCGCTTCGACAAGCTCGGCGTCGTCATCGCCGTGATCGTCACCTATGCCGCCTTCGTGGCGCCCTTCGCCACGTTCCGCGCCAACCGCATCGTGCCCGGACAGGCGCGCTCGATCCTCGAAGCGTTGCCGCCCACACTTGGCGCGCTGCTGCTTGCGATCGTCATTGCCGGCGGCATTGTCGCGCTGCTGCGGACGTCGCTGATCCTGAGGCTCGTCGCCAGCATGATTGCGCTTGTTGCGCTCGCGATCCTGATCGGCACCGCCGGCGGTTTCCTGACGCCCGCCGGCAACACTTTCGCCCGCGTCGCGCCGGCCTCGGGCTTCTGGCTGCTGATCTTTGCCTTCACGCTGCTTCTGGCCGATGTGCTGACCAGACTTAACCTTTCGCCCTGGGCGCGTGTCGGCGTCCTCATCGTCGCTGCGCTCGCGATCGGCGCGCTGCTGGTCTCGGGAAATTGGAACAGCCTTTCCATTCTCAAGGAATATGCCAGCCGCGCCGACAGTTTCTGGGCCGAAGGGTCCAAGCACGTCACGCTGGCGCTCGGCTCGCTGGCGGCAGCGGTTGTCGCCGGAGTTCCGCTTGGCATCCTCTGCCACCGCGTCGAGCCGCTGCGGGCAGGGGTGCTGAATGTGCTCAACATCATCCAGACCATTCCGTCGATCGCGCTGTTCGGCCTGCTGATCGCGCCGCTCGGCTGGGTCGCCGCGCATGTGCCGGGCGCCGCGGCGGCCGGCATCAGAGGCATCGGCACCGCGCCGGCCTTCGTGGCGCTCTTTCTCTATTCGCTGCTGCCTGTCGTGGCCAACACCGTGGTCGGGCTTGCCGGCGTGCCGCGCGCCGCCAACGATGCCGCGCGAGGCATGGGCATGACCGATCGCCAGCGCCTGTTCGATGTCGAGTTCCCGCTCGCCTTTCCGGTGATCCTGACCGGCATCCGCATCGTGCTGGTGCAGAACATCGGGCTTGCAACGATCGCGGCGCTGATCGGCGGCGGCGGTTTCGGCGTGTTCGTCTTCCAGGGCATCGGCCAGACAGCGATGGACCTTGTGCTGCTCGGCGCGGTGCCCACAGTGGCGTTGGCCTTTGCCGCGGCCATCATCCTCGACGCAATCATCGAAATGACCTCCACCACGCGCAGGGCGGACCCCGCATGATCGAGATCGAAGGCATCACCAAGCGCTATAACGGAACGGCCGTCGTCGACGACGTGTCGATGGTCATCGAACCGCGCACCATCGCCGTCATTGTCGGCACTTCCGGCTCAGGCAAGACGACGCTGCTCCGGATGATCAACCGGCTGGTCGAGCCGACGTCCGGCGTGATCAGGCTCGACGGCGCCGACAACCGATCGCTGCCCGGCTACCAGCTGCGCCGCAGCATCGGCTACGCCATCCAGGGCCATGGCCTGTTTCCGCATCGCACCGTGGCGCAGAACATCGGCACGGTGCCGCTGTTGCTCGGCTGGGACAAGGACCGCATCAAGGCGCGCGTCGAAGAACTGATGACGCTCTACCAGCTTGACCCGCAGGCCTATGGTCCGCGCTACCCGCATGAGCTCTCCGGCGGCCAGCAGCAGCGCGTCGGCGTTGCCCGCGCGCTTGCCGCCGAGCCCAATGTGCTTCTGATGGACGAGCCCTTCGGTGCGCTCGACCCGATCATCCGCACCAAGGCGCAGGAGGATCTGCTGGCGATCCAGAAGCGCTTCGGCACCACCGTCATTCTCGTCACCCACGACATGGAGGAGGCGGTGCACATGGGCGACAAGATCGCCGTCATGGATGCCGGCAAGGTGCTGCAATACGCCAAACCGGCGGAGATCCTGGCGAGGCCCGCAAATGGCTTCGTCGAAACCCTGGTCGGCTCCAGCGAGCGGCCGTTCCGGCTCTTGTCGCTCGGCCGCGTGCGCGATGCCGTGGAGGCCGGCGGCGCCGAAGGCGAGGCGATCCCGGGCGACGCCAGCCAGCGCGACGCATTGGCCGAGCTTTTATGGACGGGCCGCCCGGCACTGCCGGTGAAGGGCGCCGACGGCAAGCCGCTCGGGCGCGTCACCGTGGAAGGGCTGGTGAAGCGCGCGAGGCCGGCATGAAGGCGTGGCTGCCCGCGCTGTTGAGGCTGGCGCTTCTGGTGCTGCTTGTGGTCTTCATCGCCAGTCCGGGCTGGTTCGAGCCACTGCTCCGACCGCTGACCGAGAACGGCGCGCCGGCGATCTACAACCAGGGCAGCCTGCTGACGCTGACATTGCTGCATCTGAGGACCGTGCTCGCCGCCACGGTGGCAGCGACGATCGTCGCCGTCGCGCTCGCCATCCTCGTCACCCGGCCCGCCGGCGCCGAGTTCCTGCCGCTGTCGCGCAGCCTGGTCAATATCGGCCAGACCTTTCCGCCGGTCGCCGTGCTGGCGCTTGCCGTGCCGGCGGTCGGCTTCGGCGAGAAGCCGACGCTGATCGCACTCTTTCTCTATGGGCTGCTGCCGATCTTCGAGAACGCGCTGACCGCGCTCACCACGCTGCCAGGCAACGTCATGGAAGCGGCGCGCGGCGCCGGCATGACCGGCTGGCAAAGGCTGATGAAGGTCGAACTGCCGCTGAGCGCCCCGGTGATCCTCGGCGGCATACGGCTCTCCGTGGTCATCAGCCTCGCCACAGCCACCATCGGCTCGACGGTGGCCGCCAAGACGCTGGGCGAGGTGATCATCGCCGGCCTGATCTCGAACAACCTTGCCTTCGTGCTGCAGGGCGGCCTGATCGTCGCGGCGCTTGCGGTGCTGATCTACGACGGCCTGTCGGCGATCGAGCGCTTCGCCGCGCGCCGCATGGGGCGGGAAGCGGAGTAGCCGGCTATCAGATCTCATCCTCGGCGATTTCCGCCATCTTCAGAAGATGGCGCAGGAGGCCGGTCTTGAGCGGCTTGTTGCCGTGTATCGGGATGGAGAGACGGACGATGCTTCCCTCCTTTCCATAGATATGATGGCTTCCGGCTATGCGCAGAAGTTGCCAGCCTCGTCGCTCTACAGCCTTCGCAAGCTCCTTGCCGGATATGGACTTCAAACAGCGATTTCCACGACCCTGCCGGGCTCCGAGGTCGTTGATGACGGCAGATCGACGGAAAGGCAGCCCTCGATGGCTTCACGCAGATTTGCCAAAAGTTCGTCCAGGGTTTCTCCCTGTGTCGCGCATCCGGGAATGGCCGGGACCTCTGCCCAGAACCCACCTTCTTCGGCTTCGTGGACGATTGCCTTGAATTTCATTGATCGCTCCTGTCTCCAGCGGAAGATAGGCTTGCGGCGGGTATTTGCAAAGTCAGTGGCGCTGCCGCTCAGCGGGCAGGGTGGTCCAGCGTCAGTTCGAGCATCGTGCCGCCTCGGGCGTCGATAATCCAGCGGCGGCGGATGACAGCGAAGTCGTGGCGCGCGCCGGCAGTCTCGAGCGAAATAAGATCACCAACCGCGCAATCGCTGCCGAGATCGAGCGTTTCGACCATCCCGGCAATGGCTTGCTTGCTGGCATAATGTTTCGCGCTGGCTGTGAGCGCGACCGACACTGAGCCCCCGGTTGCGCGATCTTCGGGACTCGGCAATTGATCTTCCCGATGCCCCGATCTTTCAGCAGGAGTTCTTGCCATGACCTTGCGTCTCTCCAAGATCGTCATGTGTCTCTGTCTCGCGGCGTTCGCCTTCCTGGACGCTTTCGGCAACATCACCGATTACGGCTCAAACTTCGCCTTTGTCCAGCATGTGCTGAGTATGGATACCACCTTTCCAGGCAACGCGCTGATGTACCGCTCGATCACCAACCCGGCGCTGTGGACGGCCGGCTACTGGCTGATCATCCTCGGCGAGGCGCTGACTTGCCTGCTCTATCTCGTCGCCGCTTGGAGCCTTTGGCGGGCGCGCAAGGCGAGCGCGCAGGACTTCAACGACGCCAAGAAATTTGGCCGTCATTGCCGCCACGATGGGCTTCCTGATCTGGTATTTCGGCTTCATGGTCGTGGGCGGCGAATGGTTCGCCATGTGGCAGTCGGGCATCTGGAACGGCCAGCAGAAGGCGTTCATGTTCTACATGACCATGCTTGCCGTCCTGATTTTCGTCATCCAGCCTGACGGCGACCTGCGCAAGCGCTGATCACGCCAGGTCATTTCAATCGATCTAAAAAGACGGTGACTCGCACCGGTGAGTCGCCGCCTTCGTCTTTTGGGCGAAAGCCGGGCAAAAACCGAACAATATCTTGACGTTCCGAGCCCTGTTTCGCATACACCGCAGCCAAGGGTTGGATTCCGTGCGCGGCATTCATCCCGTTCCAACGGCCCAGGGAGGGGTTCTTTTGGGCCATCAATCGAGGAAAATCCGGCAATGACCATCATTACCGCCGTCATCGCCTGCGGCTTGCTGTCAATTCTGTACGCCATCTGGGCGACACGTTCGGTCCTTGCGTCCGATCAGGGCAATCAGCGCATGCAGGAAATCTCCGCCGCCATCCGCGAAGGCGCCCAGGCCTATCTGGCGCGCCAATACACCACCATCGCCGTCGTCGGCATCGTCGTGCTTCTGCTTGCCTGGTGGCTGCTGTCCATCACATCCGCAATCGGCTTCCTGATCGGCGCCGTGCTTTCGGGCACCGCCGGCTTCATCGGCATGCATGTGTCGGTCCGCGCCAATGTGCGCACCGCGCAGGCCGCCTCCAACAGCCTCGCCGCCGGCCTCGACATCGCCTTCAAGTCGGGCGCCATCACTGGCCTGCTGGTGGCGGGCCTGGCGCTGCTCGGCGTCGCCATCTATTACGCCATCCTGACCGGCCCGATGGGCCTGCAGCCGAACGACCGCGTCGTCATCGACTCGCTGGTCTCGCTCGGCTTCGGCGCTTCGCTGATCTCGATCTTTGCCCGTCTCGGCGGCGGTATCTTCACCAAGGGTGCCGACGTCGGCGGCGATCTCGTCGGCAAGGTCGAAGCCGGCATTCCGGAAGACGATCCGCGCAACCCGGCCACCATCGCAGACAATGTCGGCGACAATGTCGGCGACTGCGCGGGAATGGCCGCGGACCTGTTCGAAACCTATGCGGTGACCGTCGTCGCCACCATGGTTCTGGCCTCCATCTTCTTCGGCCGCACTGCCGTTCTTGGTGCGGCGATGCTCTATCCGCTCGCCATCTGCGGCGCCTGCATCCTGACCTCCATCGTCGGCACCTTCTTCGTCAAGCTTGGGTCCAACGGCTCGATCATGGGCGCGCTCTACAAGGGCCTGATCGTCACAGGCCTGCTGTCGATCATCGGCCTCGCTATCGCTACGTCGGTAACGCTCGGCTGGGGCGAGATCGGCAATGTCGGCGGGATGGCCATCACCGGCAAGAACCTGTTCATCTGCGGCCTGATCGGCCTCTTGGTGACCGGTCTCATCGTGGTGATCACCGAATACTACACCGGCACCAACAAGCGCCCGGTGAACTCGATCGCCCAGGCGTCGGTGACCGGCCACGGCACCAACGTCATTCAGGGCCTCGCGGTCTCGCTGGAATCGACGGCGCTTCCAGCGCTCGTCATCGTCGGCGGCATCATCGCCACCTACCAGCTCGGCGGCCTCTTTGGCACGGCGATCGCCGTCACCACCATGCTTGGCCTCGCCGGCATGATCGTGGCGCTCGACGCCTTCGGCCCGGTCACCGACAATGCCGGCGGCATCGCCGAAATGTCAGGCCTGCCCAAGGAAGTCCGCCATTCGACCGACGCGCTCGACGCCGTCGGCAACACCACCAAGGCGGTGACCAAGGGTTACGCCATCGGCTCCGCCGGCCTCGGCGCGCTGGTGCTGTTCGCGGCCTACTCGAACGACCTGAAGTTCTTTGCCGCCAATGGCGACAAATATCCCTACTTCCAGGGCATGGGCGAGGTCTCCTTCGATCTCTCCAATCCCTATGTCGTCGCCGGCCTGATCTTCGGCGGCTTGATCCCGTATCTGTTCGGCGGCATTGCCATGACCGCCGTCGGCCGCGCCGCCGGCTCGATCGTCGAGGAGGTGCGCAAGCAGTTCCGCGAAGACAAGGGCATCATGGCCGGTACGTCGAAGCCGAACTATGCGCGCGCCGTCGACCTTCTCACCAGGGCCGCGATCCGCGAGATGATCATCCCGTCGCTGCTGCCGGTGCTGGCGCCGCTCGTCGTCTATTTCGGCGTGTTCTTGATCTCGGGCTCGAAAGCCTCGGCCTTCGCCGCGCTCGGCGCCTCGCTGCTCGGCGTCATCGTCAACGGCCTCTTCGTCGCCATCTCGATGACCTCCGGCGGCGGCGCCTGGGACAACGCCAAGAAATCGTTCGAGGACGGTTTTACCGACAAGGACGGCGTCAAGCACCTGAAGGGCTCCGAGGCGCATAAGGCATCGGTCACTGGCGATACTGTCGGCGACCCCTACAAGGACACCGCCGGCCCGGCCGTCAACCCGGCGATCAAGATCACCAACATCGTGGCGCTGCTGCTCCTGGCCGTGCTCGCGCACGGCTGACCGCAGCCTTTTTTCTAAACAAAAACCCGCGGGAGCGATCCCGCGGGTTTTTCATTGCCTGAGATGTTGAAGCTTCCGAACGAAGCCAAAGAGAGAACGCTGAAAGAAGATCAGGTGCCGGGCGTGCCGCCGCCCGGGATGCCGGGCGCCAGCTTGCTGGCGCCGTTGATGATCTGGCTGAGGAAGTTCTGGTCCTTGCCGCCCGTCGGCGTCGTCCTCGAGATGAAGTCGAAGATCTTGCCGTCCTTCAGACCGTAATTGGCGATCTGGGTGACGCGGCCGTCGGCGCCGAAATAGACCGCCAGCACGTGCTGGTCGACCAGCCGTGGCTTGTCGAAAGCGACATAGCGCTTGCGCGTCTGCGATATGTAGTAAAACGCCTCGTTGTCGAAGGTCGCCGTCGTCGACGGCGTGCCCAGCGCCAGAAGCACCTGCTCGCGGCTCGACCCGACCGGCACCGAGTCGATCGCCGCCTGGTCGATGACATAGCCTTGCGTCAGCGTCTCGCTCGGGCTGAGATCGCCGATCATCTTGGATGAATTGCAGGCCGAAAGCGCGGACACCGCCACCAGCAGAGAAGCTACGCCCGCCGGCAGGGGCGTAAGAAACGACTTGAATTTCAGCGCACCCAACAACAATTCTCCATCACATCCCCGCAACTTGCGCTGGGCCGCAAAACCGGTAAACCAGCTTGCATGCCGATGCAACAAGGCCAAATCAAACACAAGGTCCCCGGGAGACCACCCTCAATGTTCCAGCGCCTTTTTGGTCGCGAACGTCATGCCAACCGCGCCATCACCGAGGCGCTCTACGCACAAATCGTGGCGGCGGCGCGGCAAACCGTGTTTTATTCCGACTGGAATGTGCCGGATACGCCGCTCGGCCGCTTCGAGATGCTGGCGCTGCATATGTTCCTGTTCCAGCACCGGCTGCGCGGGGAGGGCGGTGCGGCAACTGAGATCGCGCAGGTGCTGATCGACGAGTTCTTCCTCGATGTCGACCATTCGCTGAGGGAACTCGGCATCAGCGACGTCGGCGTGCCGAAGCGCATGAAGAAGCTGGCAAAGATGTTCTATGGCCGCACCGCGGCTTATGACGACGCCTTGCGGGACGACGACCGCGCCGCCCTTAGCATGGCACTTGCCCGTAACGTCAGGCCCGATGCCGGCGAGTGGCTCGAGGCGCCGCTGCTGGCGGGCTATGTTTCCGCAGCGTCCCGGCAGCTTGCCGCGCAACCGACCGAATCGATCGCGGCCGGCACCGTGGCGTTTCCGGTCGCCGGAGCCGTGTGAAGGAGGCGAGAATGAAACACGCCGAACCGCAGAGCCCCGTATCTTTCGTCGCCAACGTCGCCCGCCTGCCGCACAAGGGCTTGCCGGTTGTGATCGCGGCCGACGAACGCCAGCGCGCGGCCCTTGCCGCCGAATACGACCTGCTCTCCGTCGAGAGCTACCGCGCCGAACTCCTGGTGGCGTCCTGGAAACGCAACGGCGTCAAGGTCAGCGGTCGCGTCGAAGCCGACATCACCCAGGCCTGCATCGTCACCCTCGATCCGGTCGCGGCCCATATCGACGAACCCGTCGAGGCGCTTCTCTTGCCGGAGCAGTCGAAGCTCGGACGCGAAGGGTTCGAGGGCGGCGGCGAGATCGTTCTCGATGCCGACGGACCGGACAGTCCCGAAACTTTTTCCGGCGACACTATCGATGTCGGTGCGCTCGCCGAGCAATTTTTCGGCCTGGCGATCGATCCTTATCCACGCAAGCCCGGAGCCTCGCTCAAGGCCGAGGCCGACGATCAGCCTGAGGAAAGCGAATTTCAGAAAAAGCTGCGTTCGCTGCTCGGAAAATCCTGAAGGCGGCTGGGATTTTGGAAAAGTTGGTTGTGCGGCTGCCCAAAACCGCTATTTTCGCCGGACCTTCGCGAGCCCCCCTTACCTCGGCAGGCGCACGCCGCCAGCCAGGCAAACCGTGAGAAAAACACCGCGTGATCAGGATTTCCATCGATGCCATGGGCGGCGATCACGGACCAGGCGTCGTCATCCCGGCGCTGATGACGGTCGCCATCCGCCGCCCTGACATCCGCTTCGTCATCTATGGCCGCGAGGACGCCGTGCGTCCCGAGCTGGCCAAGTTCCCCAAGCTGGCCGAGGTCAGCGAGTTCGTCCATTGCGAGATCGCGGTAAGGATGGACGACAAGCCGAGCCAGGCGCTGCGCCACGGCCGCTGGAAGTCGTCGATGTGGAAGGCGGTCGAGGCGGTGAAGAATGGCGCAGCGCAGGCCTGCATCTCGGCCGGCAACACCGGCGCGCTGATGGCGATGTCGAAATTCTGCCTGCGCACCATGGCCACCATCGACCGCCCGGCGATCGCCGCGCTCTGGCCGACGACGCGCGGCGAGAGCGTGGTGCTCGACGTCGGCGCCACCATCGGGGCGGATGCGCATCAGCTCGTCGATTTCGCCATCCTCGGCACCGGAATGGCGCGCTCGGTGTTCGGCATCGAGCGGCCGAGCGTCGGCCTGCTCAATGTCGGCGTCGAGGAGATCAAGGGCCAGGAGGAGGTCAAGGAGGCCGGGCGCATGCTGCGCGAGGCCAACATGGCCTCGATGAACTATCGCGGCTTCGTCGAGGGCGACGATATCGGCAAGGGCACGGTCGACGTGGTCGTCACCGAAGGCTTTGCCGGCAACATCGCGCTCAAGACGGCCGAGGGCACGGCAAGGCAGATCGCCGGCTACCTGCGCGCCGCCATGAGCCGCACGCTGATGGCCAAGATCGGTTATGTCTTCGCCAAGGGCGCCTTCGACCGGCTGCGCGAGAAGATGGATGTCGGCCGCTCCAATGGCGGCGTCTTCCTGGGCTTGAACGGCATCGTCGTGAAGAGCCACGGCGGCGCCGATTCGGACGGCTTCGCGGCGGCGATCGAGCTCGGCTACGACATGGTGCGCAACAATCTGCTTGACCGGATCGAGGCCGATCTCGATCTGTTCCATGCGCGCAATCCGACTGCCCAGGCAAACAGGAAATCCGGCGTCGCCGTCGACGCCGAGGAATAGGAACGAACCTTGATCAGATCAGTCGTGCGCGGCAACGGTGCCGCGCTGCCCCGCCGCATCATGAAGAATGCCGACTTCGAAGGCATGGTCGAAACCTCCGACGAGTGGATCGTCCAGCGCACCGGCATTCGCCAGCGCCACGTCGCGGCCGATGACGAGACGACGGCCTCGCTGGGCGAGGCCGCAGGGCGCGCCGCGCTCGACAGCGCCGGTCTGACGCCTGCCGACATCGACCTGATCGTGCTGGCGACGTCGACGCCCAACAACACGTTTCCCGCGACCGCGGTGGATATCCAGAACCGGCTCGGCATGCATCACGGCTTTGCCTTCGACATGCAGGCCGTGTGTTCCGGCTTCGTCTACGCGGTTGCCACCGCCGACCTCTATATCCGCGGCGGCCTGGCAAAGCGCGTGCTGGTGATCGGCTCGGAAACTTTCTCGCGCATCCTCGACTGGAGCGACCGCTCGACTTGCGTGCTTTTCGGTGACGGCGCCGGGGCCGTTGTGCTCGAAGCAGCGCAGGGGACGGGCGGCATTGCCGATCGCGGCGTGCTGGCGGCCAGCTTGCGCTCGGATGGCGTCCACAAGGAGAAGCTCTTCGTCGACGGCGGCCCATCGACGACGGGCACGGTCGGCCATCTCAAGATGGAAGGCCGCGAGGTGTTCAAGCACGCGGTCGGCATGATTACCGACGTCATCGAGGCAACCTTTGCGCAGGCTGGCATCACGGCGGAAGACCTCGACTGGTTCGTGCCGCATCAGGCCAATAAACGGATTATTGACGCTTCCGCCAAGAAGCTCGGGATTGCCGAACAGAAAGTGGTGGTCACCGTCGATTTGCACGGTAACACCTCGGCTGCCTCCGTGCCGCTCGCTTTGTCGGTGGCCGTTGCCGATGGCCGCATCAAGAAGGGCGACCTGGTTCTGCTCGAGGCGATGGGCGGAGGTTTCACCTGGGGCGCGGTGTTGCTCCGCTGGTAAGTGCCGAACGCGCGGGTTCGGTCCTTGACCTTGCCGGATCAATTACTTAGGCTCTGCCGCTGGCTGTATCGATTTACGTTTTTTTGAGCTGATGGGACGGTTGCATGGGGGGAAAGACACTTACGCGTGCCGACCTTGCCGAAGCCGTTTATCGCAAGGTTGGTTTGTCGCGAACTGAATCGGCCGAACTCGTCGAGGCCGTGCTGGATGAAATTTGCGAGGCCATCGTTCGCGGTGAAACGGTGAAGCTCTCGTCCTTCGCAACCTTCCATGTCCGCTCCAAAAATGAGCGCATCGGTCGCAATCCGAAGACCGGCGAGGAAGTGCCGATCCTGCCGCGCCGGGTGATGACCTTCAAGTCGTCGAACGTGCTGAAGAACCGTATCTTGCGCTCGCACCAGAACAGCAAGGCCAAGAGCGGCAAATAGCGCGCCGGCAAATACGGTTGAAAAACCGCCGTGAGCTTTGACGCCGGGCTTGAATATCCTTTCATAAATCGCTGAAATAAGGCTCGATTCGGCATAAGTGTCGGATCGTCGTCCAGCGTGAGGATTCGTCCATGGACAAGAGCCCCGATGCCTTCCGCACCATCAGCGAAGTCGCGGAAGATCTTGACCTGCCGCAGCATGTGCTGCGTTTTTGGGAAACGCGCTTCAACCAGATCAAGCCGATGAAGCGTGGTGGCGGCCGCCGCTACTACCGGCCGCAGGATGTCGAACTGATCAAGGGCATCCGGCACATGCTCTACGATCAGGGCTACACGATCAAAGGCGTGCAGAAGCTGCTGCGCGAGAACGGCAACCATTTCCTGGTCGCCATCGGCAGTGGCGACATGGCCGCGGTCGAGGCGATCGCGCAACGTCGGCAGGCCGATCAGGTACCGCTGACCGCGGCCGCCCAGCCGCGCAGCGACGAGGATGCGCTTGTCGGCCAGCCGAAGGTGAAGCCCAGCCGCCGTTTCTTCGGCCTCGGCAAAAGCGACGACGAAGGTCCCGTGCAGCCGGACTCCTCGAAATTGTCGCGCGACAACCGGGCTTTGCTGCAGGAAGCGCTCTTTGACCTCCTGGAGTGCAAACGCCTGCTCGACCAGGTGCGTTGAGCTTCGGTCGCCGGCCCTGCGACCTGAGCGGTCAGCGTCTCTGAACGTCGGAACTGCCATCGCGCCCACGCGTTAGGCCTTCTCTGCGAAGGAAGGATACCTGGCATGGCGTTGTTTGCGACCGATCATGATCTGGACAAGCAGTTTGCGGCGCTCTCGCGGCAGTTCGACGATCTTAGGAAAGCCCTCGCCAAACGCGGCGACGCCTATTACGAGGACGGGCGAGAGGCGGCGTCCGACTATTATTCGCAGCTCGCCGAACGCCTCTATGAGACACTGCCGGCAATCAGGCGCAGGGGCAGGGCGCTCGAGCACACCGCGCGCGATCATCCGGCCACCGCGGCAGCGGTAGGGTTGGTTGTGGTCGGGCTGCTTGCCGGCCTTCTCATCAGCCGGCGCTGACTTTCACCCGACTGCGAAACAGAAATGGCGGCCGTTCGCGACGGCCGCCATTTCCGTGCCCCCTCCCGATTTGATCGGCATGAAACGGCTCTATCCCCGATCAGTTCGCGAGCTTGATCCGGCTCTTCGGGTCGACCTGAGCCGTCGCCGGACGGCACTTGCCATAGACGGTGCCGTTGGAGTCGGTGCCGTCGACATATGTGCCCTTGCAATTGAGCTGCAGCACCACGCATGCGCCATGGCCCTTGCAGACAGCGCCGTCGTTGCTGGGAAGAATGCCGGCGAAAGCCGGGGCCGAAACCGAGCCGAAAGCCGAGACGACGAGGGCGGCGGCGAGCGCGATACGCTTGAAGTTGGTCATTGAGCATTTCCTTCCATTGGTTGTTGGGATCGCCTTCCTGGCGTCCCGGTGGGTTGAGGAGCGCCTTCGTGGCGTCCATGACCGCTTGGTGCCGCGTCCAATGGGAAAGGTTCACATCCCATGCGATTTCTTTCGCCGGGCAGATGTGCGCGTTGTTTTGGAAGGTGTCAGACGTCGGATTCGCTTGCAGCGCGGGCTGTGCTTCTGGCCAGCAGCGCCTCGCCGTAGAGGCACCCGATGCCGCGGCGCGGCCGTCTGAGATAGGCGGATTCGTAAAGGCGCCGATGATGCTCGATCGGCAGCATAAACCTTTGCGGACTCAAAGCCAGCCGGTCGCGCATACCGGTGCGGGCAAGAGGTCGAGACTGCAACGAAGAGGGTCGAACACGACTGCGCGTTTGATGGGCAGTTGACGCCAAAGCTGGTGGGCTTGGCCTGCAAAGCGAAAATCCGACGGGAAGGCCGCGCCCGGTCAACAAGGGCCGGCCTTCCCATCTGCAGGAGAAAGGATCAGGCCTTCTTCGCAACGACCTTGTGGTGGTGACGATGATGATGGTGGCGGTGGTGGTGCCGGTGATGATGCTTGCGGTGATGATGGTGATGCTTCTTCATCGGAGCCGCATCGGCGCTGGTCGTGCCGAGGATCGGCATCGTGAACGCCAGGGCCAGAGCCAGCCCGAGCGCGGACAGGAGGGACTTCTTCATGACTTCGTTTCCTTTTTACGCGGGCGTTCGGAGATTCACCGAACCAAATCGGTGACCCAAGCCTCGCGATCGGGACTATCCTCCTGGATTTTTTCGACAATTTTTCCCAACTGTAGATTTTTGTTTCTGGATTGTTTCCGGCTGAACTCCGGCGGCGCCGCGCGTCCGAAAGGACGCGCAGCTGGCGTTGCGACACCATGATCTTTTGAAACCTGCCGGACGGTACGCCGGCCTCTTCGCTCACATCGGCGGGGCGATGCCATGATTGCCGACCACAACGCGGCGCGAGACGAGCTTGCCGTCGCTGCCGCGCTCGGCGCTGACGAAGACCGCCATGCCCGACTTGAGGTCCGTCGGCTTGGCGGTCGCGAATTTCACGATCGGCGTCGATTGCGGGATGGCGATCTCTTTCTTCTGGCCATTGCTATAGGTGAGCGTCACGGTTCGTCCGTTGATCCCGGTCACGTTGGCGACGGTGCCGTTGGTCATCCGGCTGTTGGGCTGCAAATCCCAATCGCGATCGCCTTCTCCGGTGCCCTTCAATGCGGCGGGGAAGATCACGACTTCCAGCGCGCCGCTGCCGCCGTCGGCCTTGGATACCGATGCGATGCCAAGGAAATCGCCCTGCTTGATATCGTCGGCCGATGCCTTGGCGACACCGGAGATCATCCAGTCGGGAGCAAGGGTGACCGTATCGGTCTTGCCGTCATGGGCTTTCACCGTCAGCGCCGTTCCGGCGAGGTCGACCACCGTGCCACGCACGCGCACGCTCTCGGCCTGCGCGGAAACGGCAAAACATGAAATCGTGCCGAGCACGATCGCGAATAACTTCAGTTTCATGGCATCCGATCCTTCCAAAAGGGTTTGACGCCGCCCGCCATCGACCAGTGACAGAGACCTAACGAATTGGAGCAGGCAAAATGCCGACGGTTCCGTCTTCAGCGCTTCAAAAGAACTTGATTGCGCGTCGCGCCATCTTACGTGTTGGTAGCCTTGCGGCTTCGGCCTTCGGTCGACAGGACCGGTTCACGATGGCGTGACGGCCGCGACGGTCCCTCTTGGCAAATCACCTGTTAACGGCCATTCTCCCGCCCGTCTCAGGCAACGCCACATTTCATCTGTCTTGTTTCATCCCAAGGAGTTGCCATGCCCAACACCGCACGAAACGCTGTTTCCAACAACATCATTGCCGCGAACGGCCTCAATCCGCTGAAGGCCGTGCGCGAAACGAGGGGATATACGATCGAGGAGCTTTCCTTGACCTGCGGCTTGGCCGTGGGCGAGATCGTCGACATCGAGGACGGCAAGGACGCCGATCCCGCCAAGCTCAGGCGTATCGCTTCCGCACTGCAGGTGCCGGAAGAGGAATTGATCACGGTGCCGACCGAAGAGAATCGGCCCACACAGCAATAGAGACGCAAGAAGCGTCCGCATGAAGAGAGCCCGCCACGGCTTCGCCTGGCGGGCTTTTTTTCGCCTTCGACGTATGGTTCCTGGCTCTTGCCAAAAGCCGTGGCGCCATGTGCCAATCCCGGCCGGCGCCGCGATTCGGCGGCGCCAGCCAATACGTCTGACGAGGTTTCGCTCATGAGCTTGGAATCGGTCCGCGCCTTCTTTGCCGAATATGCGCCCGACATCGAGGTTCTGGTCACCGACGCGAGCTCTGCGACCGTGACGCTGGCGGCGGAGGCTCATGGCGTGATGCCGGCGCAGATCGCCAAGACCATCTGCCTGCGCGTCGGCGATGAAACCATGCTGGTCGTGACCAGCGGCACCGCCAGGCTCGACAACCGCAAGTGCAAGGACACGCTCGGCGGCAAGCCGCGCATGCTCGACGGCGAGCAGGTGCTTGCCGCGACCAGCCATCCGCCCGGCGGCGTCTGCCCCTTCGGCCTGCCGGCGCCGCTGCCGGTCTATTGCGACGTGTCGCTGAGAGCGTTCGATGAGGTTGTTCCCGCCGCCGGCGCCACCAACGCCGCCGTGCGCATAGCGCCGCAACGAATGGCCGATCTGGTCGGCGCCGTATGGGTCGATGTGTGTCAGTAGGAGGTTGGTGAAGAACGCTTGGGGCCAAGTCTTAGGCTTGAAATGGTCGCAGTAACCCCGCGTTTTTCTGCACATCCATACAATAGCGTTTCAGCCGACAAGTTGAGCCGGACCTGCTTAAGCCCGAATGAAGGAGGCTATCTAAACGCCGATCGCTACGCAGAGGACGGCCGGCTCCTCTACGGCGCATACGATGGCCCGTTAACGGCCCGACGAGCTGCCAGGCAAGTTCCGGTGAAGCGCATCTGGATTGCTGCGGTGCTGGCCGTCTTACCGATAAGTGCCTTGCCGCATTGGGGCGCGTCCTGGAATCCAGAGGGTTTGGCGACTGCCGACGCGCAGGTGATCACTTAGCAAGCGCTGCACCAAGAATGTTTCGCTGCAGGGCGGCGCTGTAGGCCGCATCGTTCGCAAATCGATCCCACAGCGCGAAACAGCTAGAGAGCGCGGCCAGAGCTAAAATCATGCGCATCGAAACCTCCGCCACAAGCGCCTGAAAGCCGCGCAGGCTACGGCCGCCTCAAAATGCAAGCTATTGCTAATATAGTAGGTGAACGCGATTGGACTCCTCTTCGCGCCTACGGCAAATAGATGAGCCCGCGTCATCCGATCGTTGATGAAGCCCCGTCACGGCCTGATGCTACTTAAGAGGCGGCAACCCGGTTTTGCGGCCCAAGAAGCCAGTTGGCTTTAGGGGTTAGATATGAGCAAGACCACTATCGTTGCTATCGCTATCCTCGCGATCAGCATCGGCTATGCCGAAGCCAAGGACCGTAAGGTCCAGCCGGTTTGCACCGCGTCAAGTCCACTCATCGAGGTTCTGGATGGCAGGTGTTTTCTCGTCAAAGGTTCGATGATCTATGGCGATATCGCCGATCTTTCGCAGATAATCCACTTGGGCTGGTAGCCAGGGGCACCTCGGCGCTTAGACGCTGATCTTCACCAGCCTCACGCCAGCACCGCCACCAATCTCAGGGAATGAATTCCACATCGGCGACCGACGGCACGTAGTTTCGCGGAGCCGCAAACGATCAGTGGATTGGTCATCTATTTGTCTGACCTCCCAGCCCAGCAAGGCACGGCTGCTCGGGTGGCCGGGCGTTCTTGTTTCTGTGGCAGAAAAGTCACGCAACTCGAATATGCGGCGCTTCAACTGGCGCGCGCTTATTATCCAGCTAGGTGAGGCGTACCATTATCAAATGGGCAAGGGGACGCCCCTGACCGCACGCGTTTTCATTTCCTCCCGAACTAGCGCCCGCTGCGAAAACGTGGTGGGCGTTTTCTTATCCCGCGAAGGCGAGCCCGATGCCGCAATTCCCGGAGGTCGGGGTTTCCAGGCTTTTGTTACCCAGAACGCACCCGGGTGGATTTTTCAGCGATTCGGGGACGTCGGACTTTTGGGGGTAAGTCCTTGATTTTATGATGGTCGGAGTGGCCGGATTCGAACCGACGACCCCTTGACCCCCAGTCAAGTGCGCTACCGGGCTGCGCTACACTCCGGACCGGGTGGCGATGTATCGTGATAACCCCGTGCCGGTCAACCGAATTCGGCGGCTATCTTGCCGATCATATTGCAGGGACAGCAACGGGCCGCGCCAGCCGCAATTCCTTCTGATGCCGGTACTCCAGCGCGATCGCGCCCCAGATCAGACCGAGCAGCAGGTAGAGATGGCGCCAGTGGTCGATGTCGATGAAGGTGCCAAGCCCGATATTGCCGAGATAGGCGACATAGGCGCAAAGCAGATAGGGCTGCCAGGGCCGGTCGCGCAGGAGGATGCGGAAGCCGGCACCGATCGTCCATAGGGTCAGCGTCAGGAACGAGACGAAGCCCAGCCAGCCATAGTCCATCAGCGCCTTCAGCCAGATGTCGTGCGTGTCCTCGCCATAGATCGTGCCGAAGACCAGCGGGCCGATGCCGAACGGATGCTCCAGCGCTAGCTGGAAGCCGATCGTGTAGCGGGCGAAGCGGCCTAACCGCGCCGTGTCGTAGCTCTGCTCCAGATGCGCGCGCTGCGTGAACATGTCCGACACGCCGGGCAGTTGCAGGATGACGAGGATGGCGATGACCAGCAACGTCAACGCGGCGATCGTCATCACCACGACCCTCAGCCGGAACATGCCGCTGGCGCTCTGCAGGAAGAGGCAAGCGGTGAGCAGCACCGCCGACACCGCGAACATGCCCCAGGCGCCGCGCGAGAAGGAAAAGAAGATGCCGGCGGTGATGATCAGTAGCGGCACCGCCAGCAGCGGCATGCGCGACACCGAACCGGTGAGCAGCAGGTAGAGCAGGTAGGTGCCGGGCGGCACCAGGAACGGCCCGAACACGTTCGGATCCTGGAAGGCGCCGGCGGCGCGGTCGTATTTGGTGAACATCTCCGCGCCCGGAAAGGCATGGAAATAGCCGGCGATGCCGAGCAGCGAGGTCGCGACGGCCGAGACCACATAGGCGATGAAGATCAGCCGGTAGAGGTCGGGCTGGACCGACGTCACCGAGGCGAAGAAGACCGCGCTGAAGGCGAGAAACAGCGAGACCGCAAGATAGAGCGGCGTGCTGGCGAGATCCGCCATTTGCGTCATCGCGATCATGCCGCCGATGTTCATCGCCACGAGCAGCAACAGCAGCGGCACTATCGCTCGCGATATTTTCAGCCCGAACAGCGCCCAGACGGCGATCAGCCCGGCCATGTAGAGCTCGTAAGGCGCGGGCTCGCTGATGACGAAGCCGGAAAGCAGGATGCCGACGGCGATCGCTGCCGACGAAATCAGCGCGATCAGCTTGGCGTTGACCGCCTGAGGCGGCAACTGGTTGACCGCCCGAGGCGGCAACTTGTTGACCGCGGCCGCCGGCAATTCATGCGCGACCGCGCTCAATAGGCGTTTTCCGTGTTGAGCAGGCGGGCCGGCGTCAGGAAAAGGATGCGCAGGTCGAACAGCATCGACCAGTTCTCGATGTAATAGAGATCGTATTCGGTGCGCATGCGGATCTTTTCATTGGTGTCCATCTCGCCGCGCCAGCCATTGATCTGCGCCCAGCCGGTGACGCCGGGCTTGACCTTGTGGCGGGCGAAATAGCCGTCGACCACCTCGTTGTAGAGCAAATTGTGCGACTGCGCGGCGATCGCATGCGGGCGAGGCCCGACCAGCGACAGCGAGCCGAACAGCGAGTTGAAGAACTGCGGCAGCTCGTCGATCGAGGTCTTGCGGATGAAGCGGCCGACGCGGGTGACGCGCGGGTCGTTCTTGGTTACCGTCTGCTTGGCCGTCGGGTCCGAGCGGTCGGTATACATCGAGCGGAACTTGTAGACCTCGATGATCTCGTTGTTGAAGCCGTGCCGCTTCTGCTTGAACAGCACAGGGCCCTTGCTGTCGAGCTTGATGGCGAACGCGGTGGCCAGCATCACCGGCGAGAAGAGGACGATGCCGACGAGCGAGAAGATGATGTCGAAGCTGCGCTTGGCGACCGAATCCCAGTCGTTGATCGGCTTGTCGAAAATATCGAGCATCGGCACGGAGCCGATATAGGAATAGGCGCGCGGCCGGAACTGCAGCGCGTTGGAATGCGCCGAAAGCCGGATGTCGACCGGCAGCACCCAGAGCTTCTTCAGAAGCTGCAGCACGCGCGATTCGGCGGTCAGCGGCAGCGACACGATCAGCATGTCGATGCGCGCGATGCGGGCGAATTCGATCAGTTCGGAGATTGTGCCGAGCTTCGGGTAGCCGGCGACGATGGGCGGCGAGCGCTTGTCGCCGCGGTCGTCGAAGATGCCGCAGATGCGGATGTCGTTGTAGGGCTGTTTTTCGACCGAGCGGATCAGCATTTCGGCCGACTTGCCACCGCCGACAATGACGGCGCGGCGCTCCATCCGGCCGTCGCGCGCCCAGCGCCTGATCAGCCTGGACATCACCAGTCTCAGGCCGAAGATCAGCACGAAGCCGACCACGAACCAGGTGCCGAACAGGAGGCGTGAATAGTCCTGCGAGGCCTTCATGGCGAAGGCCGTGAGCGCCATCAGCGCGTAGGTGCCGGCCCAGACAAGCAGCACGCGGCCGAAATTGGCGAGGGGGCGCATCAGCGCCGCGATCTGGTAGCTGTCGCTGACGTCGAGCAGCACCACCGCCAGGAACGAAGAAGCCGCGATGGTCAGCGGATATTGCCAGGCGAGATAATTGAAGAAGCCGACAAAATAGAAATAGAGGCCGAGCCCCGAAAGGAACAGCACCGCGAATTCAACCATGCGCAGCACGCCGCTGACCATGATCGGCGACATCGTATCGCGCCGATACTGGGAAGCGACCTGGCGCGCGACATCATTGATGCCGCTGGGCGCTTCGCCCTCGGCCGGGCCATCGAATTTGCGCACCGCATCCATGGAAAAGCGGCGCGCGGGATCGATCTCGTTCATGGGATTGTCCGCAAGCTATGCGGAAGTGGATAGCAAAAGAGAGCTAAGAAAGCCTTGAAACAACCGGTGGTTTTGAATGCGTATTGTTGCTTGTGGGGACTGACGTTCTTCTCATGGCGCCAATAAATTAGTAAATTCTAAAGTTTCAGCGCCGCGAAATAAGCCTTCTCGATCTCGGCTGCCATCACGTCGGCGCCGAATCGCGCCTTGAGCTCGCGGCCCTGCGGCATCAGCTTCCGGTAAGCGCCGAGATCGTTGAGAGCCGTTCTGAGGCTGTCGGCGAGCTGGCCGGCATCCGGCCATATCAGTGCAGGGGAGCCTTCGCCGAAGATTTCCGGAATGCCGCCGACGGCGGTCGCGATCATCGGCATGCCGGCGGCCAGCGCCTCGAGCACGATGTAAGGCATGGCTTCCGCGCGGGACGGGACGACGATCAGCTCGGCCAGCGCGAAGGCTTCTCCGGCCGGCATCGGTGGGAGGAAACGGACATGGTTCGTCAGTCCGAGTTGTTCCACTTGCGCGTGATAGCGTGGCAGGTCGTCGCCGTCGCCGACCATCACCGCGCGCAACGGGCGGCCAAACTCAATGCCGGCCAGCGCCAGCGCATCGATGAAGATGTCAGGACCTTTGAGGTCGCGCATCATGCCGATGTATAAGAGATCGGCGGCATCCGCCGCCGTCGCCACCGGTTCGAACTCGACGGCCCGCAGGCCGTTATAGACCAGCCTGTTGGGGATAGGCGGCTCGCCGACCTTCCGACGATAGGTTTTCCGCTCATAGTCGGAGACGAACAGCAGGCAATCGGTGAAGCGCGCCATAAAACGCTCCAGCGCGAAGAACAGCTTTCCCGTGGCCGTCGTTTCGTCATAGTGGAGCGAGCCGCCATGCGGCGAATAGAGGCGGGCCACGCGAGACCTTGAAACCCGCAACAGTGAGCCGAACAGACGGGCATAGGCGCCACCCTTGGCGCCGTGCCCGTGCAGCACGTCCGGCCGCAATTCCTTGATGATTCCATAAGTGCGCCAGGCCGCCGCAAGATCGCCCGGCCCGATGTGACGCTGCATCGGCGTGCGATGGATGCCGAGCGCCAGGCTCTCCTTCATCGCCGCGAACAGCCGCTCCTCATAGTCACCGCCCGTGGTCGAATCGCAGACGATACCTACGGAATGGCCGGCGGCGACCTGAGCCTCGGTCAGGTCGCGCACATGCCGGAAAATTCCCCCGACAGGTGAGCGGAAGCAGTGGACGATGCGGAGGTGTGCCGCCACGTCGGTTTTCAGAACAGCCGTTCGCGGACGTAGACGGTGTCGCCGGGCAGGAGCGGGTCGGATGTCTGCACCCTGCCGGTCATGACCTTGCCGTTGATATCGCGGGTGATGTCGACGCTTTCCTGGTTGGCGCGCGGCGTGAAGCCTCCGGCGATCGCGATCGCCTTTTGCACGGTGACGCCCGGCACATAGGAATATTGGCCCGCGGCGCCGACCTCGCCCATGACGAAGATCGGCCGGTAGCGATCGATCTCGACCGAGACGTCGGGATCGCGCAGGTAGCCCTGGCGCAATTTGTCGGCGATTTCCTTTTCCAGCTGCTGGGCGGTGTGGCCGCGCGCCGGCACGGCGCCGACGAGCGGGAAGGAGATGTAGCCGGACTGGTCGACGCTGTAGGTGTTGGTCAGCCCGTCCTGCTCGAACACGGTGACGCGGATGCGGTCGCCGGCGCCGAGTCTATAAGGCTGGTCGAGCACTTCATGGAAAGCGGCGGGTGTCGGGCGGTAGCTGGAACAGCCGGTAAGCAGCGACAGGGCAAGCATGGCGCGAAAGAGATGAGCAGTGCTTTTCATGATCGGACACGAACCTTCGTCGCTCTCGCCGCCAGTTGCCGCGGCCAACCCCAGGAAGTGCGCCCGTTATCATCCTGTTAGGGTTAATGGCCGGTAAAGGTCCGCGCCCGAAGGCGATGATGACCGGTAAAAAACCAATTGTTCTATTGCTTTCAGCCGATGTTCTTTGAGTGCTGTCTAATAAGTGCGCATTCTGATCTTAACGGCTGAGTTACCATAGTTGTTTACGGTCCATCCTCGACTCAAAGTTCCGGAGCAGGATGCATGTCCGTTCAGTCCGCGGCCGCAGATGTCGATGTCGACCTGAGACAGCTCTTCGCCAGCCTGGCGAGGAACTGGCTGCGCATCGTTCTGGTCACGCTCGTGGTCACCGGGCTGGCGTTTGCATTCGCCTGGCTGGCCACGCCGCAATACAAAGCGGTGGCCAAGTTGGAGATCGGGCCGCGCGAATCGGTGTTCACGCGGCCGGCCGGATCGACCAGCGACGACAAGCCTGCAACCGACGAGGAGGCGGTGGCCACCGAGGTCCAGATCATATCGTCCCCCGACATCCTCAAGAAGGTTGCGGCGGACCTCAATCTGGACAAATTGCCCGAATTCGACGAAGCGCTGAGGATGTCGGCGCTCAGCCGCGCCCTTGTCCTTGTCGGCCTGAAGAGCGATCCCTTCGACATTCCGCCGGAAGAGCGGGTGCTCAATGCAATGCACGATAAGCTCAACGTCTACGGCGTTGAAAAATCTCGTGTTATTGCCGTCGAGTTCTCTTCGAGGGATCCAAAGCTTGCCGCCCAGGTCGCGGACGCCATCGCCCAGGCCTACCTTGCCTCCAAGGGCAACGCGAAGAAGGAATCGAACACCGCCGCCACCGGCTTTCTCGGCCCCGAAATCACCGATCTGCAGAACCGGGTGAAGGAAGCCGAAGCCAAGGTCGCCGCCTACCGCGCGCAATCCGACCTTTTGATGGGCGGCAACAATTCGGTGCTCGCGACTCAGCAGCTCTCCGAACTGTCGACCGAGCTTTCGCGAGTGCGGGCCAATCGCGCCGCCGCCGCGGCGACCGCCGACAGCGTGCGCAAGGCGCTGCAGAATGGCGGCACGCTCGACAGCGTGCCGGAAGTTCTGTCTTCCGAATTGATCCAGCGCCTGCTCGAGCGGCAGGTGGAACTCAGGACCAACATTGCCGACCTATCGACGACCTTGCTCGACAACCATCCGCGCATTCGGGCGCTGAAGTCGCAGCTTGCCGATCTCGAAGGCCAGATCCGCAACGAGGGGCAGAAGATCCTGAAGGGATTGGCGACCCAGGCGCAGACGGCCAAGGCTCGCGAGGACCAGCTCGTCGAGGAGGTCAACCAACTGAAGGCCGCCTCGGCTCGTGCCGGCGAACAGCAGGTGCAACTCGACGCGCTGCAGCGCGACGCCAATGCGCAACGCCAGCAGCTCGAATCCTATATGGCGAGCTACCGCGAGGCGGCCTCGCGCGCCGACCGCAACTATCTGCCGGTGGATGCCCGTCTGCTCTCGAAAGTGCAGGTGCCGACGGAACCCTATTTCCCGAAGATCGGTCCGATCACGGGCGCCGCCGCGGCTGCGTCGCTGCTGTTGATGGCGATCGGCACCCTTCTCAAGGAATTGTTCTCCGGCCGTGCCATGCGGCCGGCCGCAGGCGTCAGATTCGAACCGATCGAGCAGGTGGCGATGCCGGTGCCTCGGACCGAGCCGACAGCCGCCGAAGCCGAGGACGAAGATATCGGCGTCGCCGAAGGCCAGATCAGGCACAGTGCCGCTGCCACCGACACAGAGGCCGCCGAGCCGGCAGAGGTGGAAGCGCCCGAGGGCCGGCGGTCCAGGCTGGGCGAGATCGATGTCGACAAGGCGGCGCAAAAGCTGATCGCCTCGGGTGCGTCACGCGCCATCTTCGTGTCTCCGGAAGGCGACGAGGCCGCCGCCACGGCCGTTCTGGTGGCGCGCGAGGTTTCCGACGCCGGCCTGCGCGTACTGCTCCTCGATCTCACCGCCTCGGGCGCCGCATCGCGCCCGATGCTGGAGAGCGGGCTTTTCCCCGGCATCACCAATCTGCTTGCCTCCGAAGCGCAGTTCAGCGACGTCATTCACCCCGATCTCTATTCCGACGCCCACGTCATTCCGGTCGGCACTGCCGATCCGGTCCGCGCGATGCGCGCCGCCGACCGCCTGCCGATCATCATGCAGTCGCTGACCACCGCCTATGATCTTGTCGTCGTCGAATGCGGTCCGGCCGACGCGCAAGGCATCAGCCGCCTCGTCGGCGACGGCACGGAAGTCTTCCTGTCGATGCTCGAAGCCGATGACGAGGTGACGCAGGCGGCGGTGAAGCTGATCGAGAACGGCTACCCGGATGTCACGCTGGTGACCCCGGTCGGTCACGAGCCTGGAAACCCGTTGCCCGGGCGTCGCTCGGCGGCATAACGTCGAACCCAACAGGGCTGTTTCTGCATCGCGCTGCTAGCGATTGCCCCGAGGTACCGGAGGAAAAACCGAGACGAATCGAGCACGATTCAGTCGGTATCGGGCGCGACAGTCCTTAGGCGCAAGACCGGACCAAGCAGCCCCAGCACTTTACATCGGCGGCAGGGCACCTAGTTTTAACGTTTCGCACCGCGCGCTTTCGTGCGTGGATGATCGAGAACGGGACCCGTAAGCTCTAGGCGGGGTCCCTCAAAAAACTTCCAAAAAGGATGGCTGCTATGACACAGGCCAAGAATGGCGACACTGTACGCATCAACTATACTGGACGTCTGGTCGACGGCACTCAATTCGATTCCTCCGGCAGTGAACCGCTGCAATTTACACTGGGCGAAGGGCAGGTAATTCCCGGTCTCGAAACCCATGTCGAGGGCATGGAGGTCGGCACGAAAAGCACCATCACCGTTCCCGCCGACGCCGCCTATGGTCCCCATCGCCCCGAAGCGGTCGTGACCATCGACCGCGCCAGCGTGCCGGAAAACGTCAACGTCGATATTGGCACCCAGTTGCAGGCCCGCACCCGGGAAGGGCGCCCCATGCAAGTAACGGTCGTCGGCGTAGACGACGCCAGCGTCAAGCTCGACGGCAATCATCCGCTGGCCGGAAAGGACCTGGTGTTCGACGTTGAACTGGTCGAGATCGTTCAGGCGGCGTAGTTAGAGCTTGAACGACTGCTCAGGATCGAGGTTACGAGCGCTACCTGCAAAGCGCTCCCGCGTGGCCTCTAAGAGCAGGGTCAAGGCGCGCGATCGGTCAGAGCGTTGGCCCCTTCCTGCCCGGCGCAATGCGCGCAGCAATAGATGATATCGCCTTGCTCGACGCCATGCCCCATGATCCGTACACTGCAATGAGGGCACGTCGGTGCAAGCTTCTCGATCGCACATTCGAAGCTATCAAACGTGTAGGTCTGCCCGCCCAGGCTCACTTGGAATGCCTTGTCGTAGTCATTGCCGCACTGGTCGCACTTAGCCAAGGCCGTTCTCCGTTTCTGAGTGCGAAAACCTCGCGGCTAGCGATAGGTTCCGCCCGCGGCCCTTCAGGGTCTCAACCTCGACCTGCTTTGCCCGTATCAACCGGAAGCTTGACGGCATTCTGCGACATGCCGACAGGGCTAACTATCATCATCGGCAGCGGCAGGTGCTGCCGTCTGTCCAGCGGTCTTCCGGCGCAGCATCTTGGTCAACTTCCAGACCATCGGATTGTTCTTGATGAAGGCCTTTGCCCGCGCGCCTTGCCGGAGCCCTGTCGCCAGCACCCGGCCCTTCAGCGTCAACGGCGCAAGCGCCTCGAAATGCTGGACCTCGATGTCGCACCAGAGCCGCTTGTAAGGCTCGTCGCCGACCGAGAAATCGTAGGCACCGAAACCGAGCTCGCAAGCTTCCTGGATGTTGTCGAAAAACAAGAAGTCGCCGGGGCTGGTGAAGGCGAGATCGTCCTCGGCGATCGCGCCGAACTCGCAGGTCAGTCGTTTGCCCGAGCGGCTGGAGCCGGTGACGGCGCGAAGTTTGCCCGCTACATCCAGGCCATGCAGCAGGAAGGATGGCTTTTCCTCGGCAAGCGCATCGGCAAACAGCGCCCGGAAGAAGGCACGCACCTCTTCATCACCGAAGACGTTGGCGATGCCCATCTTGGCGAAGCGCACCTCCTTCATGTCGAAGAAGGCATCGAGAAGCCTGTCGACCTCTTCGCGGCTTCGCGCCTCGATGCGGCGGAAGCTGCCGACGGCCTCGAACTTGCGTGTCTGCGAGCGATGCTTCTTGCGCTTACGCTTGCCGCTCGCGCGGGCGAGCAGCGCATCGAATCCTCCGTCGAGATCGACCGCGAGCGCAAGGTTCGGGCTCGGAAAATTCGGCAGCGCGGCGAGCGGATTGGCGACGCCGTCAAGATCGGGCAGCAGCCGCTCCAGCGAAACGAGGTCGATGTCCGGCCGCGCCTTGGCGATGGCCGAGAACAACGAGCGGATCGCCGGACCGTCGATGGCCGGCAAAAACCGCCGGTCGGCGGCGGGGAAATTGCCGTTGGCATGACGTCCGCCCGCGAAACGGGCGACGCGGAACGGGCCACTTCGGACGACTTCCAGCGCCAGCGAAAGCGCCGGCCGGCTGTCGGTGTTCAGTGTGGCGACCACCATATCGGCCCTTGTCTCGGCCGCCCAGTTGCGCACCCAGGACGGACTCTGCGCCGGGGCAAACAGCGCCGAGGCGCAGAACTCCGCATAGTCCGCTAGGCCGTCGCTCACCGCTGCCGTCAGCCGGCCCTGGCTCGAGGCAGGCGCACGCGCCGGCGCTTCGTTGGCCGCGATCCGATTGCCGTCAAATGAAGCGGCGGCGTCAACCATCCCTCAATCCTTAAGACGTATTGGTTGCAACCTGGGGTTCGCATAGGCGTCGTGCTTGGATGAGCCTAGGCGCAAAAGGTGAAGGAATGATCGACGGGGGCGAGGCGATCCGGAAGCTGGCTTTGAACGTTGCTCGCTACACCGGCCTCGCTCCGCTCGCGAAGCCGTTTGTCGGCGGCATCGGCGCCATCTTGATGCTGCATCGTGTCACCGCGACGCCGGAGAAGCCGAACAGCGTCAATCGCCATCTGAACATCGCCCCTGCATTTCTTGACAAGCTGATCGCGGACATGAAGGCAAGGGGCTATGCCTTTGTTACCCTTGATGAAGCGATCGAGCGCATCAAGATTGGCGGCAAGGGCGGTCAGTTCGCCACAATCACCGCCGACGATGCCTATCGCGACAACATGACGGAGGCGCTTCCGGTGCTGGAAAAGCACGGCGCGCCTATCACCATCTATGTCGCGCCCGGCTTGATCGACGGCGCAGCCGACCTGTGGTGGGACCTGGTCGAGGATATCGTCGATACGACCTCGCGGCTTACGCTGAAGACGGCGAGCGAGTCGACGGTCGTCGATTGCTCGACACCCGGCAGAAAGATTCAGGCTGTTGCCCGGCTGAATGCCTGGCTAACCCTCGAGGTCAGTGAGGAAGCGCAGGGTGCGGCGCTGCGCGAACTGGCGCGCTCCAACGGGATCGAATTGGGCACCGGCCGTGCCGGCATCCTGATGAACTGGGACGAGATCCGGACAATGACCGCGCATCCGCTGGTGACGATCGGCGCGCATACCATCAATCACCGCAACCTCAAGCGGCTTTCCGAGGCCGATGCGCGGCATGAAATCGGCGATGTTAAGCGCATCCTCACGGAAAGGCTCGGGCAGGAGCCGCGCCATTTCGCCTACCCGTACGGCTATGCCAGAGCGGTCGGCTGCCGCGAGGTGGGGTTTGCCCGCGACGCCGGCTATGTCTCGGCGGTGACGACGCGGCACGGGGTGCTCAGAGCCGAGCATGCCGGATTCCTGCACGCGCTGCCGCGCATCTCGGTCAACGGCCGCTACCAGAGCGTCGCCCATATCCGCACGATGCTGTCGGGCATCACGACGCCGCTCGCCAATGCCGGCAAGATGGTGGTGACAATCTGAGGCGCCTTAGTCCTTCTGAGGCGACTCCAGGATCAGCCATTTGATGATGCCCATTGCCGGCAGCACCCAGAGCAGGCCGCTGAGCAGGAAGAACAGGAAATGCGCCGTCGCGCCATACTCGGCAAGCCTGGTGACCGCGATGGCCGAAGCGATCAGCGCGTAGATGATGACCAGCGCCACCAGCAGGATGGTTCCAATCAGCTTTTTCAGGCGAATGGGCATGTCGCGGTCCTGTTGAGCAGCTTCGCTTAGGCTGATTGGGCGGCGCGCGCAACTCTCGAGCTTCGGCGCGACGGCGTGCCGCGCTGTTCGGTCTTGCCACCGGGCCTGCCTTGGTCCACCAATCCCGCGATTTCATCTGCCGGGAACCGTCCCATGGCTGCCATCACCGCCACGGCTTCATACGCCGCCCGCGACCGCGATCTGCGTAACCGCGCGCTGGTGCGCGGCTGGCTGTATTTCGTGCTCATCGTGCTGTTTGCGCTGGTCCTGGTCGGGGGCTCCACCAGGCTCACCGGTTCCGGCCTGTCGATCACCGAATGGCAGCCGATCCATGGCGTGATCCCGCCGCTCAGCGATGCCGAATGGCAGGAAGAATTCCAGCGCTACCAGCAGATCCCGCAATACACCGAGCTCAACAAGGGCATGAGCATCGAGGCTTTCAAGTCGATCTTCTGGTGGGAGTGGGTGCACCGTATCCTTGCGCGCAGCGTCGGCGTCGTCTTCGCCTTGCCGCTGCTGGTCTTCTGGGCGACGCGCCGCATCGAACGCGGCCTCGGGCCGAAACTGGCCGGCATCCTTCTTCTTGGCGGCCTGCAGGGCGCCATCGGCTGGTGGATGGTGGCGTCGGGCCTGGTCGACCGCGTCTCGGTCAGCCAGTACCGGCTGGCGACGCATTTGACGATCGCCGCGCTGATCTTTACCGCGACCATGGTGGTCGCGCGGGGCCTTGCGCCGCATTCGGAGCCGGCCGCCGACCGCCCGACGCAGCGGCTCGCCGGCTTCATCGTGCTTTTGGCGCTGATCCAGATCTATCTGGGCGGGCTGGTTGCCGGCCTCCATGCTGGCCTGAGCTACAACACATGGCCGCTTATGGACGGCAAGGTGATCCCATCCGACCTGCTGCTGCTCGAACCGGCATGGCGGAACTTCTTCGAGAATCCGAAGACGGTGCAATTCGCGCACCGGGTCGGCGCCTATACGATCTTTGTCGTGGCGCTCTGGCACATGATCGCCACATGGCGCCGCCGGCCCGGCACCACGCATGCCCGCCGCGCCGCGCTTCTGTTCCTGCTGGTGCTGGCGCAGGCCGCGATCGGCATAGGCACGCTGCTGATGCAGGTGCCGCTGCATATGGCGCTCACCCATCAAGGCGTCGCGCTGTTCGTGCTTGGCTTTGCCGCCGCGCACTGGCGCGGCACCAAGGGCGCTTATCCGCTGCCTGCCGAGATCGCCGTCAGAGGTTGAGGCGGACTTTCCGGATCGCCTCAGCGACCGCCAACTCGCGGTTTTCATCGACCGCATTGCTATCCTCGCGGTGCCAGGCGGCCGACAGGCAGCCATAGGCGATCGCATGGTCGAGGATGACGCGCGGAGACTGCCCGAGGGTCTTTCCAAACACTTCGGCCATATGCGCGATGCGGCGCGGATCGAGGCAGAGATCGTCGCGATCGAGTGGATTGTAGAACATGTTCGCCGCGTCGAAGCCGGGATCGCCGAGCACGCCCTTGGGATCGATCGCCAGCCAGCCGCGCGGCCCGAACAGGATGTTGTCATGATGCAGGTCGCCATGCAGCGGCCTGACCTCGCGGGGATCGGCAAGCAGCCGCTCGGCAGTTGTCGCGGCTTCGACGTAGAGCGTGTCCCGACCGGCATCGCGGTCGGCTTTGGCTGCCCGGAACAGGCTGACAAACCTGTCGCGCAGCGGCTGCAGGTCCGGCGGTGGAAGATGTTCGGAAAGCGAGAGCAGCTTCGCCAACACCTCGGCCGCGATCGCGGCGGCTGCATCGTCGCCATGCTCGGCGAGATGCTGCGAGAGCAGCCGGTCGCCTGCATATTCGAGCAGCATGCGATTGCCGTCACTACCCAGCAGCCGCACCGCGCCTTCGCCGCGCCGCCAGGCAAGAAAATGCTCGCCGCGCAGCTCGTCCGCGACGTCGTCGAAGGGTTTCAGGTCCTTGACGATCGCAGGCGAGCCGTCCTCGCGCGTCACCTTCCAGATGCGGCTGGAGAAGCTCTCGGCAATGAGCTCGGGAGCGCTGACTTTCCAGCGCCCAGGGAACGCCTGCATCGCCGCTCAGTGCTTGATGCCGAGCATCAGGTCCAGGTTCTGCACGGCCGCACCCGAGGCACCCTTGCCGAGATTGTCATAGACGGCCAAGAGTAGGGCCTGCGCCCGATCGTCATTGGCGAACACATAGACCTTCATCCGGTTGGTTCCGTTATAGACCTCCGGATCGATCTCCGGCATGCGCTCCATATGCGTATAGGGCGCAACCTCGACGACGCCGCCATCGATGGAGGCAAAGTGGTCGGCGATCGCCGCGTGGAGCTCGGCGCCGGTCGGCACGCGGTCGAGGCCGCAGAGCTGCAGCGGCACCACCGTGATCATGCCTTGCGCGAAATTACCGACCGCCGGCTGCATGATCGGATCATGCGACAGCTTCGCATAGGTCCTGAGTTCCGGCACGTGCTTGTGCTGCAGCGTCAGGCCATAAGGCAGGAACTCGGGCGCATCCTCGCCCTTGCCGACATAGTCCTCGATCATCGGGCGGCCGCCGCCGGAATAGCCGGAAATGCCGTTGACGGTGATCGGGAAATCGGCTGGCAGCAGGCCGGCGGAAACCAGCGGGCGGAGCGTCGCGATCGGCCCCTGGGGCCAGCAGCCGGGGTTGGCGATGCGTTTCGCGCTGGCGATCTTCTTCGCCTGGTCTTTGTCCATTTCGGCGAAGCCGTATTCCCAGCCTTCGGCCACGCGATGCGCGGTCGAAGCGTCGATGACTTTTGTCGTGTCGTTCTCGATCAGCGACACGCTTTCCTTGGCCGCGGCATCCGGCAGGCAAAGGATCGCGACATCGGCGGCGTTGAGGAATTCGGCCCGGGCCGCGGCTTCCTTGCGGCGGTCGGCGGGAATGGAGATGATCTCCAGGTCGCCGCGGTCGGCCAGCAGTGCCCTGATCTGTAGGCCTGTCGTGCCATGCTCGCCGTCAATGAAGATTTTCGGTTTCATCGGTTACCAAATTCCCTGCGATTTCAAAGCTATATGCCTTGAGCGTTATGCATCACGGCATGAGTGCCGTTGTTCAGGTCCTCGAGCCTCGCCTTCCGCTCCGCCACCAGGCCGAGATAGTGCATGGCGATGATCGATCCGGCGATCGCCGTAATATCGGCATGATCATAGGCCGGCGCAACCTCGACGACGTCGGCGCCGACGATATCGACCTGGCCGAGCTGGCGCAGCGTCGAGAGCATCTTGGCCGAGGACGGGCCGCCGGCCACCGGTGTGCCGGTACCGGGCGCGAAAGCCGGGTCGAGGCAATCGATGTCGAAGGTGAGATAGGTCTTCCTGCCGCCGGTGCGGTCGACGATCGCGTAGGCGATGTCGGAGGCCCGCATTTCCTCGACCTCATGGCCGTAGAGGATCTTGATGCCGAAGCTGTCCGGCGCATGCGTACGGATGCCGATCTGGATCGAGCGGTCGGGATCGATGATGCCTTCATTCACCGCCCTGGCGACGAAGGAGCCGTGGTCGATGCGCTTGCCGTCGTCCGGCCATGTGTCCTGATGCGCGTCGAACTGCACCAAGGCCAGCGGCCCGTGGATCGCGGCATGCGCCTTGAGCAGCGGCCAGGTGATGAAATGATCGCCGCCGAGCGTCAAAAGGAAAGCGCCTGACTTCAGGATCTTGGCCGCCTCGCGCTCGATCGTGCCGGGGGTCTTCTGGTGGTTGCCGCTGTCGAGCAGGCAATCGCCATAGTCGATCACCGCGAGTTGCTCGAACAGGTCGCGCGAGAACGGGTATTGCGGATCGTTGTCGAGGATCGCCGAGGCGCGGCGGATCGCCTGTGGCCCGAACCGGGCGCCCGGACGGTTGGTGACGGCGGCGTCGAAAGGAATGCCCCACACAACGGCGTCCGCACCCTTCACGTCCTTCGTGTATTTGCGCCGCATGAACGACAGCGCGCCGGCATAGGTCGGCTCGAACGACGCGCCCGTCCTTGAACGGGCGGTGAAGGCGTGATCGATCTCTTTATTCGCCATTACGGGTCCTCGGTTGTCATCGGGCAGCCACAACTACAGAACCGGCACGCAACATGCCAGTCACAGCTTGCGGAGACGGAATGGCGCTCGCCGAGTGCCATGGCAACACAGGATTTGTACCATTATGACCGAGGCTGCCTTGCTCAACCTCGCACCTCCGCCGGCGGCGATCCGCGCCGGCACGGTGGCTGGCGAGCGCTTCCTGGTGCTGGATTCCTGGCGCGGCATCTGTGCGCTTTTGGTGGCGCTGTTCCATTTTCCGACGACGTCGACCATCTCGCAGAGCGCCTTTGTCGGCGGCTCCTATCTGTTCGTCGACTTCTTCTTCGTGCTTTCCGGCTTCGTCATCGCCAGCTCCTATGGCAGCCGGCTGAGCGAGCCGGACGGGCTCGCCCGTTTCGCGCTGGTGCGCTTCGGCCGCATCTACCCGCTGCATCTTTTGATGCTTGCCGCTTTTGCTGGCTTCGAGGCGGTGCGGCTTGTGCTCCCGGCCGTGCATGGAACCGCTGCTGCGCCTTTCACCGGCGGCTTCGATCTGAGAAGCCTCATTGCCAATCTCTTGCTGCTGCAGGGCATGGGGGCTGAGGATCGTCTGAGCTGGAACGCGCCGAGCTGGAGCATCTCGGCCGAGTTCTTCACTTATCTGCTGTTTGCCGGCGCGGTGTTCGCGGCCGGCCGCCGCGCCTGGATATGGTTCGTCGCCGCGGCTGTCACGGCGCCATTCTTCCTGCTGGCCTTCTCGACCCGTCATATGGACGTGTCCTTCGATTTCGGCTTCATCCGCTGCCTATACGGCTTCTCGCTTGGAGCGCTGCTTGCCTGGTTTCAGCACCATTCCATTGCAGAGGCGCGACAGGCACGTAGCGGCGGGGCAGGGCGCGTCGCCTGGACGCTGGCCGAACTCGCCATGATCGTGGTGATCGGGCTATTCGTCTCCGCCGCCGGCACGAATGACGCCGGCATCGCAGCGCCTGTCGTCTTCGCGCTGGCGCTTTATCTATTTGCTCATGAGGGCGGCTTGATCAGCGCGCTGCTCTCCAGCCGCCCGATGCTGCTGCTCGGCTCGCTCTCCTACTCGATCTACATGGTCCACATCTTCGTGCAGGCCCGCATGATCAATGTCGGCGGCCTGATCGAGCGCAAGCTCGGGCTTGGCATTGTCGGCGACATGACGCTGCGCGGCGATCCGGTGACGGGCTTCGGTGTCGGCTCGCCATGGATCGGCCTCGCCGCGATCATAGCCATGTTGATCGCCGTCATCGTCGCATCCTGGTTCACCTGGCGCTTTGTCGAGATGCCGGCGCTGGCCTGGTTCCGCCGCCTTTCCAAGCGGATTTGACCCAAGCAATTCCAGGAAAAGTGTGAAACGGTTAGGCTCGGCGACTTCGCCGTAGCCCTTCCGTCCGGAATTGCACCAAAAAAGGAGACAGCTAGCCGGCTTCGTTCACCGCCCTGTCATGGGCATCGCCTAACCGGGTCCCGACCCGGAACGGAGCGATTCCCCCTGATGCGAACACTCTGGCTGAGCCTTCTTCTGTCCGCCACGCTTGCCGCCACAAGCCAAACCTTGGCCGGCGAAACGCGCGCCAGCCAGATTCTCGACCGCTTCGAGCACGCCAACCAGTGGCGCGACCATGTGATGGTCGCCGCGCATCGCGCCGGCAGCATGCAGGCCCGCAAGACGCTCTATGCCGAGAACTCGCTGGCCGCGGTCGAGGGCTCGATCGCGATGGGCGCCGAGATCGTCGAGGTCGATGTCAGGCGCTCGAAGGATGGTGAGTTCGTCATTATGCACGACAGCTGGCTGGACCGCACCACGACCTGCAAGGGCGAAGTGGTGAAATATACGCTGGCCGAGCTGAAGAAATGCCGGCTGGTGATCGAGGGCACGGGCGCGGTCACCAACGAGCCGGTCTCGACGCTGCGCGAAATGCTGGCGGAGACCAAGGACAGAATCCTGATCAACCTCGACAACAAGCTGGAGGTTACAGACCTGCCCGGCATGATCGCGATCGCCCGCGATCTCGGCATGGCCGATCAGGTGATCGTCAAGGAAAACCTGTGGAACCGCCAGCGCATCGATGCAGCGAAGGTGGCACTCGCCAAGGCTGGCGGCGGTTTCCAGTTCATGCCGATCCTTGCCGACGACGCCGTGCATGATGCTGCCTTTGCCGACGAAGTAGGCCGGGCATTCCCGCTGCGCGCGGTCGAGCTGATCAATTGGCGCAACGGCGCAGAGACGCTGACCGAGACCGGCGGCGCCCTGTTCAGCACCCGCATGCGGGCGGAAGCGGTGCGGGGCGACTGGCACCTTTGGGCCGATACCTACGCCATCGTCAACAAGGCGGGCGGCTTCCTTGCCGGCGGTCGCGGCGACGAGCTGGCCGTCGCCGCCAGCCTGCCACGCGAAGCCTGGGGTTTTTGGGTCGACCGTGGCGCAACGATCATCCAGACCGACGAGCCGAAAGCGGCGATCGAATGGCTGACCGCCAATGGGTTTCGCGTGCCTTATACGACGGACGTAAAGCAGACTGAGCCTGCGCATACGGCGAGCATTAATTAAGAGCCGGCGCTGGAGCTGCCAATCTCCCCCCTTGTGGGGGAGGTGCCCGGCAGGGCAGAGGGGGGCGCTGTCCCGCCAGCCTATCAGTGCTTGGGTTCCTCGCCCCCGCCAGAGGCGGGGGAGAGGTGGCCGCGAAGCGGACGGAGAGGGGGCCTTTCGTAGGGCGCTCCCCCTCTCCGCCTCGGCTTCGCCGAGCCACCTCTCCCCCACTTCGTGGGGGCGAGGAACCTGATCCTGGTGGCGCCGCATTCCTTCGCGCCCCCTCTGGCCTGCCGGCCATCTCCCCCACAAGGGGGGAGATCAGCTAATCACGCCGCTTCCGCCACGCCGTCCAGCTCGCTCAGCACCTCCGCCGGCAACTCCAGCTCCGCCGCTGCGAGGTTCTCCCGCAGATGTCCGACCGATGATGTGCCGGGGATCAGAAGCACATCGGGCGAACGCTGCAACAACCACGCCAGCGCCACCTGCATCGGCGTGGCGCCCAGTCGTTCGGCGACGCCCGACAAGGTCGAGGACTGCAGCGGGCTGAAGCCGCCGAGCGGGAAGAACGGCACATAGGCGATGCCGTCGCGGGCAAGCTTGTCGATCAGCGCGTCGTCTTGCCTATGCGCCAGGTTGTACTGGTTCTGCACGCAGACGATCTCGCAGATGCGGCGGCCTTCCTCGATCTGGGTGCGGGTGACATTGCTCAGGCCGATATGGCGCACCAGGCCTTTGCGCTGCAGCTCGGCCAACGCCGTCAGCGGCTCTTCGATGGAACCTTCGGCCGGGCCATGGGTGTCGAACATGATGCGCAGATTGACGACGTCGAGCACGTCGAGCCCGAGATTGCCGAGATTGTCGTGTACGGCTTGCGTGAGCTCTTCCGGCGAATAGGCCGGCAGCCAGGACGCGTCGCTGCCGCGGCGGGCGCCGATCTTGGTGACGATGACGAGGTCGTCAGGGTAGGGCGCCAGTGCCTCGCGTATCAGTTTGTTGGTGACATGCGGGCCATAATAGTCGCTCGTATCTATGTGGTTGACTCCACGTGCCACCGCGTCGCGCAGTACGGCGATTGCCGCGTCATGGTCCTTCGGCGGGCCGAACACGCCTTTGCCCGCAAGCTGCATGGCGCCGTAGCCGAGGCGGCGAACCGGTCGGTCGCCAAGTTTGTAGGTACCGGATTTGTCTAGACTGGACATCGTGGTTCTCCTTCGCTGTCGGCGAGTGAGATAGGGCATGGCCGCTGTCCCGATAACCGGGTATAACCAGCACGACCTGTGCGGAACTAAGAACAATGGCGGCCGATCTCAACGATCTCCGGGCATTTATGGCCGTGGCACGCGCCGGCGGCTTTCGCGAAGCGGCCCGCGTGACGGCAGGCAGCGCGTCCGTGCTCAGTGAAGCCATTCGCCGTCTGGAAACCCAACTTGGTGTGCGGCTCTTCAATCGTACCACGCGCAGTGTCGCGCTGACCGAGGCAGGCGCCGGCCTGCTGGCACGTCTTGGCCCTGCGCTGGGTGAGGTGGAGGCCGCGCTCGACGTCGTGAACGGCTTTCGCGACAGACCAGCCGGGACCTTGCGCCTCAATGTACCGATCAGCACCTCGCGGCTGGTCCTGCCAAAAATCGTTCCGGGATTTCTCGCTGCCTATCCGGCTATCCGGCTGGAGGTGATCGCGGAGGAGAACTTTGTCGATCTGCTGGCGGCCAGCTGCGATGCCGGCATCCGCTATGACGAGCGGCTGGAGCAGGATATGATCGCCGTGCCGATCGGGCCACGCGTCCAGCGCTTCACCACCTCCGCCTCTCCCGCCTATCTTGATCGGCACGGCCGGCCGCAACACCCGCGTGACCTGCTTGGCCACGCGTGCGTGCGCGGTCGCTTTCCCAGCGGGGTCGTGACCCCTTGGGAATTCGAACGCAATGGCGAGGTGGTGCGGGTCGATACCACGGGGCCATTGGTCGTCAGCATCGGTGGAGGCGTCGATCTCGCCATTGATGCGGCGATCGCCGGCGTCGGCATTCTCTGGCTCTTCGAGGACTGGGTGCGCCCGCATTTCGAGAACGGCGTGCTGGAACCTGTGCTGGAGCCGTGGTGGCAGGAATTCTCTGGGCCGTTTCTGTACTATCCCGGCCGCCGTCTGGTGCCGGCGCCGCTGCGGGCCTTCATCGATTACATCAAAACGCCGGCAGGCCGGTGGTGATGAAAACAAAAGGCCGCCCGGAGGCGGCCTTTCGAGAAATCCGTAAGCCGTAAAGCTTAGCGCTTCGAGAACTGGAAGCTGCGGCGGGCCTTCGCCTTGCCGTACTTCTTGCGCTCGACGACGCGGCTGTCGCGGGTCAGGAAGCCGCCCTTCTTGAGTACGGAGCGCAGCGCCGGCTCGTAGTAGGTCAGCGCCTTGGAGATGCCGTGACGCACGGCGCCTGCCTGACCGGAGAGGCCGCCGCCGATAACGGTGGCGACGATGTCGTACTGGCCGGCGCGGTTCGCCGCGACGATCGGCTGGTTGAGGATCATCTGCAGCACGGGACGCGCGAAATAGCTCGCGAATTCCTTGTCGTTGACGATGATCTTGCCGGAGCCCGGCTTCACCCAGACGCGCGCGATGGCGTTCTTGCGCTTGCCGGTGGCATAGGCGCGGCCCGACTTGTCGAGCTTCTGGACATGGACGGGCGCGGCCGGCTGCGCTGCGGCCGTGGCAGTCCCGAGTTCTGCGAGCGAGGAAAGCTCAGCCATTACGAGGCCCTCTTGTTCTTGGAGTTCAGCTTGGCCACATCGAGCGTGACGGGCTGCTGGGCGGCGTGCGGATGCTCAGTGCCTGCATAGACGCGGAGATTCTTCATCTGGCGGCGGCCGAGCGGGCCGCGCGGGATCATGCGCTCGACGGCCTTCTCGACGACGCGCTCGGGGAAACGGCCCTCGAGCAGCTGGCGCGCGGTGCGCTCCTTGATGCCGCCGGGGTGGCCGGTGTGCCAGTAGTAAACCTTGTCGGTGTACTTCTTGCCGGTGAACACCACCTTGTCGGCATTGATGACGATGACGTTGTCGCCGTCATCGACATGCGGGGTGAAGGTGGGCTTGTGCTTGCCGCGCAGATGGTTGGCGATGACAGTGGCGAGACGGCCGACGACGAGACCTTCGGCGTCGATCAGCACCCACTTCTTCACCACATCCGCAGGCTTCTGCGAAAATGTAGCCATGGTTTTGCTCTCAGGTTGGACCTTCCTCATCCGCGAAGACAAGGAAAGGCGTTTTTTGTTGCTTGAATTGTCGCTAGGCAGCTAGGCCCGTCGCCAATAACAAAACGGCGGCCGTTGCGGGCCGCTGCTTCGAGGAAGGCTTATAGGCGAGGGCGGCAAACGCGTCAAGGCGATCGAAAACGAATTCGGCGAATAAAGCAAAGCAAAAACAATAGCTTAATATGGAGGTACTATTTTACCACAAGCTTTGTTGGTGCCTGCTGTGTCCCGGTGCTAATGCTTGGCCTCAATCTCTTTGCGAGCTGCACTCGAGAGAAACGCTGATCTGGTAATGCCGCGCTCGCGCGCAGCGGCATCGATCGCCCGTAACACGCCACGCTCGAACGTCACGTTGGCCCTGACCACGGCGCTGTCATTGTCAATCAGCGGTACCGAGATCAGATATGCTCCCTCGGACAAGGCAGCGCGGATTTCCGGAAGCGATACAATCGCCTCATGGCTGGATGGCTCAGGAACGGACATGTCTTCGGCCCAAAGCTGCAGAGCCTCGAGTGCATTCGGCACGATATCCTCTGGCGTGTCCGAAGCCGAAAAACAGCCAGGAATGTCGGGGAAGCGAACACCAAACGCGCTGTCGGCTTCCTTTTCAACCAGCGCGAAGTAGTTCTTCATTTCAACCTCCTAATTCCGCGCTCTATTTAGTTCTGCTGAATCCAGCCCGCCTGCTTGGCGATTGCGCGAGCAGTGCCGATCGGCAGATCCTTCTCTGGATGCGGGACGACGAGCACAATGGCGCCTTTACGGAATTTATGATGCGAACCCCGAACTGAAACCAGTTCGAAGCCTTCATCCTTCAGGCGCTTTATGATGCGGCGGCTGTCACGCTCGATCAAAGATCTCACCTATGCGCATATATATACACATCTCATCTCTCTATCAATCCTGAGGATGAGCCCGCTTCGGCGGGATCGAATAGGTGCCGGTCGCGTGCGCCACGGTATGCCTGTCCGGCCCGGCGACGATGTCGATGTCGAACACCATCAGGCTTTTGCCGAGCTTCAGGATCCGGCAATGGCCGTCGATCGGTCCGGCCTCCGCCTTGCGGACAAAATTGATGTTGAGGTTGGTGGTCACCGAAAGCGCGTCCGGCCCTGCATGGCTCAGCACGCAGACATAGCCGCCGATGTCGGCAAGCGTGAACAGCGAGGGGCCGGAGACGGTGCCGCCCGGGCGCAGATGCCGCTCGTCGGCGTTGAGCCGAACCGTGCAACCGCCCGGAAACACTTCTGTTGCTTCGTAGAAAGAGAACTGGTCGTTGAGCTGCGGATAGACGCTTGCCATCAGCTCGTTGACCTCCGCCGCGGTGAGCACCGGCTTCAGATTGCTTTGAGCGGCCATGCGCGACTCCTATATACGGGGAAGTTCCAGGCGCGGGCGCCTGGACCAAACGGTGCGACGGAGAAAACACGTCTCGCAGCTGTTCTTCAACCGGCAGCGTGCTAGTTCTGTTGCTCCATAAGCCCGCGAGCGCTGATTACGAGGTTTAGAAAGTGGCTGAAGTTGTCGCCATCAAGCCCGCCGTCGCCGACGGCCCTGTTCTCGCCAGCCGGGACAAGGGCGTGCTGCGTCTTACGCTCGCCAGCCCGCCGGCCAACGCGCTCTCCCTGGCGACGATGGCGGCGTTGCAGGCCGAATTCGACCGCGTAAAGGCGGACAAGTCCGTGCGCGTCATCATCCTGGCGGCGTCCGGAAAAGTGTTTTGCGCCGGCCACGACCTCAAGGAAATGACCGCGCACCGCGCCGATGCCGATCACGGCAGGGCCTTCTTCGAAGAGACCTTCGCTGCCTGCGCGAGCCTGATGCAGACGATCGTGCGACACCCGAAGCCGGTGATCGCCGAGGTCGATGGCCTGGCGACCGCCGCCGGCCTGCAATTGGTCGCGAGTTGCGATCTTGCGATCGCCTCGCACGAGGCGACTTTCTGCACGCCGGGCGTGAACATCGGCCTGTTCTGCTCGACGCCGATGGTGGCGCTGTCGCGCAACGTCTCACGCAAGCAGGCGATGGAAATGCTGCTTACCGGCGAGACGATCGATGCGGCAACGGCCAAGGAATTCGGCCTGGTCAACCGCATCGTGCCGCGCGAATATCTGAATCAGGTTGTCAACAAATACGCGCAAACCATTGCATCCAAATCGTCTTTGGTCGTCAAGACCGGCAAGGAAGCGTTCTACGCCCAGGCCGAGATGGAACTCGCAGACGCCTATGCCTATACCGGCCGCGTGATGGTGGAAAACATGCTGGCGCGCGACGCCGAGGAAGGCATCGGCGCCTTCATCGGCAAGCGCAAGCCGGAATGGGCAGACGAATAGCTGGTCCGGGATGCAGCCGCGCTTTTCCATCGTTGAAGGTCCGCCGTGGCTGCCCGCAAGCAACTGACGCGGCTGAAGGCGCCGTATCTGAGGCGCATCCTGCTTGAGCCGTCGCGGGTCGCGGATTGGGACCAATATCCCTGGAACCTGCCGATCTTCCGGGACCGTGAATTCGAATTCGAATTCGCGTCGGCCATCACCATCATCGTCGGCGAGAACGGCACCGGCAAATCGACGCTGCTCGAAGCCATCGGCGCATTGGCCGGCTATGACGAAGCGGGCGGCGGCAAGGGCTACATGCCGGTGGATCATTCCATCGCCATCGACAAGAGCGGCGCGTCACTCGCCGGTACATTTCGGGCGCATTGGCTGCCGAAAGTGACGGCAGGTTGGTTCTTCCGCGCTGAATCCTTTTATTCGGTCGCGCGCTATCTTGATAAGGCGGCGATCGAAGATCCATTCAAGCCACCGCCGCCCGATTTCCTGTCATGGTCGCATGGCGAAGGTTTCATCCGCTTCTTCGAGGAGCGCTGCCGCCGCCAAGGCATCTACATCCTCGACGAGCCCGAAAGCGCGCTCTCGCCGACCCGCCAGATCGAATTGCTGAAACTGCTTCAGCGCATGGAGCGATCAGGCATCGCGCAGGTGATCATGGCGACGCATTCGCCGCTGCTGATGGCCTGCCCGAACGCCCGGCTCTTCCGCATCAGCCGCTTCGGACTCGATCCGACCGATTTTCACGACACCGATCATTTTCGCATGATGCGCGACTTCTGCAGCGATCCGGCTGCCTTTCTCGCCGAAGCGCTGTATGAGGACGAGCCATGAATCACGACGCCTACGACAACACCTACATCGCCGGGATCCTGAACTCGGTGAAGACGATCGCCATGGTCGGCGCCTCGCCCAACGACGTGCGGCCGAGCTATTTCGTGTTGAAATATCTGCTCGCCAAGGGATTTTCGGTGTTGCCGATCAATCCCGGCCATGCCGGCAAGCAGATCCTCGGGCAAACGGTCTATGCCAGCCTGGCCGAGTTGCCGCATCCGGTCGACATGGTCGATATTTTTCGCGGCTCGGCCGCCGTGCCGGGCATCGTCGACCAGGTGCTGAGGCTCAGCCCGTTGCCAAAGGCGGTCTGGATGCAGCTTGGCGTGCGCCATGACGAGGCCGCCGCGCGCGCCGAGGCGGCCGGCATCAAGGTCGTGATGAACCGCTGCCCGAAGATCGAATACGGCAAGCTGTCGGGCGAGATCGGCTGGACCGGCGTCAATTCCGGCGTGCTGTCATCGAAGAAGCCCTTGATGCGCCAGGGCTTCCAGAGCTTCGGCGTGCGGCAGAAATAAGCCAGCGTTCGGCTGCGCAAATTTATTCCGGGAAGAATTGGATTTTCCCCGGCGTTCGTCGCAGATCGCAGGCCGAAAGGTATTTTCTTCTTTGCATTTGTGACCGCGCTTCGCCAAGAATGCCCGGCGATTTTCGAAAGATTTGGAGGGAGGTCTCGATGACCCGTATGCCCGGTTTCAACACGCTCGCCGTCCATGCCGGTGCCAAGCCCGATCCGGCGACGGGCGCACGCGCCACGCCGATCTACCAGACTACCTCCTACGTCTTCGATGACGCCGACCATGCCGCCTCGCTGTTCGGGCTGAAGGCCTTCGGCAACATCTACACCCGCATCATGAACCCGACGCAGGCGGTTCTCGAGGAACGCATCGCCGCGCTCGAGGGCGGCACAGCCGCGCTTGCCGTGGCCTCGGGCCACGCCGCGCAGGTGCTCGTCTTCCACAATCTGATGCGGCCGGGCGACAATTTCGTATCCGCCACAAAACTCTATGGCGGCTCGATCAACCAGTTCGGCCACGCCTTCAAGAATTTCGACTGGCAGGTGCGCTGGGCCGACACCAACGACATCTCGACCTTCGAGAGCCAGATCGACGACAGGACCAAGGCGATCTTCATCGAGAGCCTCGCCAATCCCGGCGGCATTTTCGTCGACATCGAGAAGATCGGCGACATCGCCCGCAGGCACGGCCTGCCGCTGATCGTCGACAACACGCTGGCCTCGCCCTATCTGGTGCGGCCGATCGAGCACGGTGCCGACATCGTGGTGCATTCGCTGACCAAGTTCATCGGCGGCCACGGCAACTCGATCGGCGGCGCCATTGTCGACGGCGGCACTTTCGACTGGTCCAAGTCCGGCAAATATCCGATGCTGTCGGAACCGCGCCCCGAATATGGCGGTCTCGTCCTGCATGAGACCTTCGGCAACTTCGCCTTCGCCATTGCCGCGCGCGTACTCGGCCTGCGCGACATCGGCCCGGCGATCTCGCCTTTCAACGCCTTCCTGATCCTGACCGGCCTCGAAACCCTTCCGCTGCGCATGCAGCGCCATTGCGACAACGCGGTGAGCGTCGCCGCATGGCTTTCGAACCATCCGAAAGTCGCGTGGGTGAACTATCCCGGACTGCCAAGCGACAAGAACAACGCGCTGCAGAAGAAATATTCGCCGCAGGGTGCGGGCGCGGTGTTCACCTTCGGCCTCAAGGGCGGCTACGAGGCCGGGATCAAGTTCGTCGAGGCGCTGGAGCTGTTCTCACATCTTGCCAATGTCGGCGACACCAAGTCGCTGGTCATCCACCCGGCGTCGACCACGCACCGCCAGCTGTCCGACGAGCAGAAGGTGAAGGCCGGCGCCGGACCGGACACCGTCCGGCTTTCGATCGGCATCGAAGATGTCAACGACATCGTCGCCGATCTGGAACAGGCGCTGAGCAAGGTCTGACCGCGATGTCGGCCTTTCTTGTGGTCAACGCCGATAATGTCGAGCCGGAGGCCGGTGCGCCGGCCCCGGATCGCGTGATCTCCGGCGATCCGAAATTCCGCACCTGGAATGTCGAGGAGCGCGACGGCGGCCTCTATGCCGGCATTTGGGAAGCGACGTCCGGCAAATGGCGTATCGTCTATGACGAATGGGAGTTCTGCCACATCCTGTCCGGCGTCTCGGTCATCGCCGAGGAGGGTGGCGAGGCCCGCACGGTGAGGGCCGGAGACAGTTTCGTGCTCAGGCCCGGGTTCAAGGGCACTTGGGAAGTGGTCGAGGCGACGCGGAAGGAATACGTGATCCGGCTTTGAGGACGCTTGAAAACCGTCTCGCCCATCCCACCTGTCGGGCGCACCAGAGTGTGACTTAGTCACACTAGGGTGTTAAGATATGGCCAGAAAGGTTGTAACCATGCGAACTACTCAACCACTGACCATCACCTTGCCGCACGATCTGGCGCAGATGGTGAAAGACAAGGTCTCTTCAGGCAAATATGCCAGTGAGAGCGAGGTCATCCGCGATGGCCTGCGCACCTTGGCGGCTCGCGATGCGGCTCTGGAGCGCTGGTTGTTGGAGGATGTGGTGCCAACTCTTGAGGATGCTCGCGCCCATCCCGAACGCCTCTTGACTGCCGACGAGGTGCGTAAAAACCTCTCTGATCACGTCCGCGCCATAACTGCCAAACCCCGCTCTGGTGCATGAGATACCGAGTAAGGTTTCACGCCGCGGCGCAACAAGACATAGCGGAGCTGCTGACCGAACTCGCGCCAAAGGCTGGCGTTGATACCGCGCTGAAATTTGTGGGGCGTATCGTCGACTACTGCCTGAGCTTTGAGACGTTCCCGGAACGAGGCGCACGCCATGACGAGATTGCCCATGGCTTGCGGACCGTCGGCTGGCGACGCCGGGCAACTATTGCATTTGAAGTTGCCGGCGACACGGTGATCATACTGCGGGTGCTTTACGCCGGGCGCACACTCAAGCTGCCCGACGAGGAGTGAGGCTCCCACTCAGAAGGTCACATCCAGCCTCTCCAGCCCATGAAAATGATAGCTGTCGCGGAATTGCGGCTCCTCGGCCATACGCAAATTGGGCAGGCGCTCGAACAGCGTTTTCAGCGACACCTGCAGCTCGAGCCGCGCCAGCGGCGCGCCGATGCAGAAATGGATGCCGGCGCCGAAGGAGACGTTCTTCTGGTCCGTGCGCGCCGGGTTGAAAGTGTCAGGTCCGGCAAACGCCAGCGGGTCGTGATTGGCCATGCCGAGCAGCAGCGCGATCATCTCGCCGGGTTTGACCGAAATGCCCGGCGCCACTTCGATCTCCTCATAGGCGTAGCGCAGGAACATGTGCAGCGGCGCGTCGTAGCGCAGGCATTCTTCGACCGTCGCGATATTTGCTTCCGGCGCGGCGAAGAAGCGGCGCGGATCGCCGCCCTGCGCCAGCAGCGAGCGCACGGCGTTGCCGGTCTGGTGCACGGTCGCCTCGTGCCCGGCATTGAGCAAAAGGATCGCCGAGGAAACAAGCTCGTCCTCCGAGAGTTTTTGGCCGTTGTCCTGGGCCTCGATCAGCAGCGACAGCAAGTCGTCTCCGGGCTTCTTGCGCCGCTCGGCGACGTAACCGCGTAAGAAGGCCGCGAAATCGCGCGCGGCGCGGTTCGCGGTCTCCTCGGTCTCGCGCGTGCGGCCATGCATGTACATGGCGACCATCCGGTGCGACCAGTCGAGCAGTTGCGGCCCCATCTCGACCGGAACGCCGAGCATCTCGGCGATGATGGTGATCGGCAAAGGCGAGGCGTAAGCCGGGAGAAGATCGGTGCGGCCCGGCTCGAAGCGGTCGATCAGCTCATTGGCCAATGCTTCGACGCGCGGCCTCAACCGCTCGACTTGGCGCGAGACGAAGGCGCGGTTGACCAAGGTTCTCAGCCTCGTATGCACCGGCGGCTCGAGCTCCAGCATCGAATTCGCCTCGATGCCGTCGAAAGCAGTCAGGTGCGAGCGGTCGTCGCCGACGCCGCGGCTGTCGGGAATGCCGGTCGGGCTCTGGCGGCCGAAGCGGCGGTCGCGTAGCAGTCGATTGACATCGTCGAAACCGCCAAAACACCAGAAGCCGTAGTCTTCCCAGAAGAAGGCGTTCGAGACGCCGTGCAGGAAGGCATAGGCCTCATAGGGGTTTTGCACGAAGGCTGGCGTGTGCGGGTCGAGCCGCAGGCGGCGGCTGGCGTGATCGAAGGCGAGATAGTCTGGCATCATGATTGACCATTAGCGCGCCCTGTCGGCCCGATGCCAGACCGTATTTGGCGCCTGTCGTGCAGATATCTTGAGCAGGCTAGCCGTTGGAAAGGGACAGCGGGCAGCGGGCACATTGCTCCGGCGGAGCGACTCAGTGTCCCGTCTTCAGGATGCCGGCCACCTTGGTGGCGATCGCGGCGTCGAGCGCCCGCCAATTTCCGAGGAGCTCGCGCGGGAAACGGTAAGTGAGGCTGAGATCGTCGCCGACCTGGATGTCGCGCTCGCAGGGCGCCAGCGATTCCTCGGCGCTCGGTCCGCTCAGGCAGCGGGCGACGAACGGGTCCTTGCCCGGCCGGTCGGCAACCGCCAGCACCTCGTTGAGGTAGCCGGATTTCTCCGTGAAGCCATAAAGCGTCGTGCCGTCCGGGCCGGGCGCGCCTGGCTTGACGATCAGGCTGCTATAGATCGGCGCGAAGCGGCCGCTCATGTCGCGCGACATCATCCGCGGCTCGAACGACAGGAAGATGATCTTCTTGGCCGTGGCGTGGTTGAAGTCGTCGCGCGCGGCGGTGCTGTAGCCGTCCATCTCGGGATAGCGCAGATAGAGGTCGAGGCGTGAGGCGATGCCGTCGCGCCTGGCCTGGTCGAAGCGGATGAAATTGGCTGGCACGCTGATCACGTTGTTGCCTATGACGACCTGGCGCACGGTCGTGTCGTCGGTATAGCCGGCCATGGCGATCGACCGGCCAAGCCATTTGCCGCCGACGCTGATGGCCACCGAAAGCAGGGCCAGCGCCGCGAAGGCGTAAAAGACCCGCTTCATGAAGGTCGAGTCGACGACCTCGAAGTCCGGGCTGTCGGCGGCTGCCTCTCTCATCGCGATCCCCGATCCGCTCACCTGTCCTCAGGTGGCACAGCGCGCACGGCATGGCTCTTGCAGCGCGTCGGGCACGACTGTGCGATTTCATGGTAAACGGTTGGTAAAGATGGATCCGATGTTGCTCCCTCTCTACGCTTTTGCGGTCGGCCTCACGGCTTGCGGCCTCATTGGCTCGGCCATGGAAATCGTCTTTGGCCGCAGGCTGGCCTTTGCCGAGCCCTATGTGTCGCCCGCCCATGTTGTGCGCTCGCTCGCGGCGACTGCTTGCGCCGGCCCTTTCATGCTCACCAATGAAGCGCTAGCCGCCAGACGCGAGGGGCGCATCGGCACACTAGCGCTGCTTTCCTGCGGCTGCACGGCCGTGGCCTGGGCGCTGGCGCTCGGCATTGTGCTGATCACCATTGCCTCCTGGGCGACCGGTCTCTTAGGTTCGACTGATTTCCCGGCCTGAAACGAATCGGAGACGAAAATGCCAATCTACGCGATCGACGGGAAGGCGCCGCGATTCGACGATGTCGAGACGAACTGGATCGCGCCGGACGCCACACTGATCGGCAATATCATGATCGGACGCAATGCGGGCTTCTGGTTCGGTGTCGTCATCCGCGGCGACGGTGAGCCGATTGCGATCGGCGCCGATACCAATGTGCAGGAACATACGGTCATGCACACCGATCCGGGCTATCGGCTCACCATCGGGCAGGGCTGCACCATCGGCCATCGCGCGCTGCTGCATGGCTGCACGATCGGCGACAACAGCCTGATCGGCATGGGCGCCATCGTGCTCAACGGCGCCAGGATCGGCAACAATTCGCTGGTCGGCGCCGGCGCCCTGGTGACGGAAAACAAGGTTTTTCCGGACAATTCGCTGATCGTCGGCTCGCCCGCCAAGGTGATCCGGGTTCTGGACGAGGCGGCGATCGAGAGGCTGCGCGTCTCGGCCGCGTATTACGTCGCCAACGGCAAGCGCTTCAAGGCTGGATTGAAGCAGGCCTGAGAGCGAGACGGCGGGGGTTCGCGTCACGGCTTGCCGTCGGTTAAACCGCGGCTTTGCCGTCGGCTTACCCGCGCCCGGACATCGCATCGCGCAGCAGCGACGCGCCCGGTTCGAAACCGGCCTGGTCGGCTCCTTCCAGCGCAGTTTCATAATCATCGATACGGGTTCTGAGTGACGGGTCCGCGCCCGATGCCAAGAGCAGGCGGATCGCCTCGGCGTCGCGCAGCGACACCGCATAGTGCAGTGGCGTCCAATCGTTGACGCCGCGCATGTTCGGGTCGGCGCCATGTTCCAGCAGGAGCCGGACGATCTCCAGCCTGTCCGGCCGCTCGGTCGACAGCGCCGCGATCAAAGAAGGAAAGCCTGCTTGATCCTCATAGTTCGGGTTCGAGCCGTAACGGAGCAAGGTTCCGATGAAAGCCGTCGGACTCCAATAGATCGCGTATTCCAGTGGATGGCCAAGGCCGAGTTCGAACGGCATCCGCTCATCGAACCAGCGCGCCGAGCCGCCGAGCGCCGTGCCAAGACTTTCGAAGTCGCCCGCCTTGAAGGCGTCGTCTATGGCGTTGAACAGTCGGTGGCGCTCGCAGCGATCGTCAGGGACTTCCAGCATCGCCTTCCATCCGGATGGACGGCCATATTGCGCCTAACCACCGCAATCAGGAAGGCCTGTCGGCTGGTTCCCTCGATAGGCATCGCCAGAAATGGCGGAGCCGGCCCGGGGACAGGGCCGGCTCCTAAAACCCGGTCGTTGGGGACGGGGAGGGTGGGGACTCGACCGGGCTTTTTGGTCGCGCCCTTAGCGGACGCTGGCGACCGCGTCCTCGCGGCCGTCGTTGATCGTTACCCAAACGCCCGAATTCTCGGTCGATTGACGTTTGAGGTAGGTGTAGACCGTGTTGTTCCAGGCGAGCACTTTGGGCTCGAGGTTGTCGAGGATGAACTCGCCAAGGCTGGTGCGCACCGTCAGCACCGCGTGGCCGTCGCCGTTCGGCTGGCGCACGACCGTCATCAAAAGGTCGCCGGCGGGGACACCGGCGGCCATCAGCGTGCGGCGCTTCTCCAGCGCATAGTCCTCGCAGTCGCCAAAGCCGTTGTCGGGATAGGCCCAGTATTCCTCGACCCCATAGATCTCCATATCGGTGCGCGGCTTGACGCGGGTGTTCACCGAATTGTTGACATTGATGATCGTCGCCCACAGCTTGCGGGTCAGCTCGACCGGAGACCCTTTCGGCGTCCGCTCGCTGCATTCGACAGGGATGCGCTGGCAGAATTCATAGTGGCCGACCGGCTGGGTGGTGCGGCCCCCCGTATGCATGAATACCGGCCCCGCGCTTGCCGTGCCCCACGCGGAAAGCTGCATCGCCATTGCCAAGAGCAACAGCTTGCCCCTCTTCATTTTCATTATGGTAGTCTCCCCGTTTGAGAGAGACTGTGCCACGTTGGGATTTATTTGACGCAAAAACCCGAAGTAGATATTGAGTAAAACGCCCGTAGAATAAATATAAAATTTGAGCTATCTCGATTTCGGATTGTTGAGGTTTCGCCGTGCGCGCGCCCTCCCGCTTCTCAGCGTTTCGACATGCCGCCCGCCTACGAAAAGGAGCCGGTCTGGCCAACAAAAAACCGGCCGCTGAGGGCCGGTTTGGGGCTTGCGTGATTTGGTACCGGTCAGGACCGCGGCGCGTTGAATTCCGAATCCAAAGTTTCCGGCCGCTGAATGACGGCGAATTCGATGGCGACGCCATCCTCGAAATGACGCACCACCTGGCCGCGCATCGTCCCCAGCATGACCTGCACGCCGATCGCCGGCTTGACGTCGATCTCGATCGCCGCGCCCGAAAGCGACAGGTCGATGATGCGGCACTGATATTGGCGCCCGTCGGTAAGCTGCAGCACGCTCATCGGATTGCGCGGCGCGACGCGCTCATGGCGGCGGTCTTCCGGCAGGTCCAGCTCATGTTTGTTGGCGAGCCAGGTGAGCTGCGCAGCAAGCTTGTCCTTCTTGCGGTCGGAAGCGATGACGGTCATGGCGAAACCGTCCTGCGAGGTCCGTGTCACGACGCCTTCGATGCGACCGATATGGTCGATATAGGCAATGACCTTTTCGCCGGGCATGCCGACGCGATCGGTGCGCAAGGCGACATTACCGGGCGACATGTCGATCACCTGGCACGCATGCTCTGTGCGGTCCTCCAGCATGAAGCGTCCGTATATCTTCACCCGGACGCGCTGGAAATTGCGCCGCTCTGCTCGGGACGGCGCGTATTCTACCGCCGCTGACCTCATGACTGCCTACACCCCGCTGGCATCCCACGCGACGTTGCGCAGAATTTCGCCGTAAAAAACTACAGCAAGGCAGGTTAACAAAGGGGAAAAAGCCGGCCCTAAATGGCTCGGGATCGCACGTCCGCGCAAGGCAAAAAGCGAGGTCCGATCAGGGGCGAAAAAGCTTCGCGATCCGCCTTACTCATTGCGCCCGCCGTCGAAGACGACGAGGTGCCGGATCCGGCGCACGCGGCCGAGCGCCGAGATGGTCTCAGGCGCGTCGAACTCAGTCGGAACGAGCGACGGAACGTCGATCGCGGGCCGGTTTTTCAGGAACATCGGCTCCTTGTCGGGATCGATGACCCTGATCGCGTCGATCAGCGCATCGGCGAGCGGGTCGGCGCCCAGCCAGAACGGTCTTTCCGCGGCGCTGACGATGCCGAGACAGCGCGGGCTTTCGACGCCGCCGTCCAGCGGCAGCGCAAGCAGTTCAAACTTGTTGGAACGGCCGTTTCGGCTGAATCCTTCATAGGTCAAAAGCAGGACCGATTTCTGATCGAAAACGCCGTGAATGAGCCGCGACATCAGCCGCTGGTCTTTCTCGCGCCAAAGCGAGGGGAAGGAGAAGCCCTTGAGCTCGCGGCCGTAACAGGCGCAGAGCCTGGTGCCGGCGAGCCGGAACACGGCTTCGCCGCGTGTGTCGCGCTCCAGGATAAACGTGTCCGCCAAAAGCGACTTGATGTCCGCCGGCTCGACTTCCGAGCGCTTCGGGGCAGGGCGGCCATCACGGAGCTGGTTCCAATATTGGAACAGCGTGACTGATCCGTTCTGATTCATTCCATTCCGCTCCGAGCAATCTGTCTTTTTTGTTGTCCCATCGGCGAACAGACAGGGCGCCCTCCGATGACCTTCATGCGGTGCGGAGCAGGATGCGTGCCAGCATCGTTAACGTTTGTTCACGGGTCGAGGCCGTTAAGGTTAAGAAGTGGTTTACATTGCGCGCCGGCGGCGCCCGTGGCACACCAAAAACCACTCCAAAACGGTCGTTTCAGCAGCGATCGGCAGCACTTCAGTCAGAATTTACGGGGAGCAGGGGGACTCGACCGGCCGTTCAGGGGAAAACCCTGGACGGCTTTCTTTTTGATTCGCGCCCTGTCCGAATCGGCCTGAGGCGATTCGCGGTTTGTGATTCGATCGGGCGTGAACTACATGCTCGCCCGACATCAAAGTCTCCAGCCAACTGCAAGGGGCGCATGAGCGAACCGGTAAACCCGACAGAACCCGAACCACAGCCGGACGAAGAGGCGCCGGAGCCGCGCCGCGAGCCGGTGTTTAACCTGCCGCCGATCGTGCTGGCGGTGATCGGGATCTGCGCGATCGTCTTCCTGCTGCAGCAATATGTGCTGAATGACACGCAGCAAATGACGCTGCTCTACGACGGAGCCTTCATTCCGGTGCTCTACACCGGCCAGTACGGCTTCGACTGGTTCCTGTTCACGCGCCCTTTCACCTACGCCTTCATGCACGGGGGTTTTGCCCATATTGCCATCAACATGATCTGGCTCGCCGCTTTCGGCTCGCCGCTTGCCAATCGTCTGGGCGCAACCCGCTTTGCAGTGTTCTACGCCGTGACCGGGCTGGCCTCGGTCGCGCTGTTCTGGGCAATGCACCCGTATGGCGAGATGCCTCTCGTCGGCGCCTCGGGTGCGATCTCGGGCATGATGGGGGCAGCGGCGCGCTACGGTTTCCGCATCGACCGCTCGTCCGGCAGGGGGGCTTTCGCCGGCGAGCCGCTGCCGATCGCAATCGTTTTGCGCTCGCGCGGCGTCATGACCTTCCTCGGCGTCTGGATGGTGATCAACCTCGCCACCGGCTTGCTCGGCTTCGCGCCGGGTATCGAAGGCCAGATCGCCTGGGAGGCCCATATCGGCGGCTTTGTCGCCGGCTTCTTCGGCATGCGCTTTTTCGACCGCCCCGAGCAGGTGGCGTGAGCCCCGCCGCACTTGAAATGCAACGAATCACGGCGCACGATGTTCACCGGAACGTGAATGCCGGTCAGGGCAGGAGCCGGCAGGCAAGGCATAGGAGGACGCCATGACTGTGAAGGCAATTCTCGAGCAAAAAGGCCATGATGTGTTCACGCTCGGGCCTAACGAAAAGCTGAGCGAAGCCATTCGCATCCTGACCGAAAACAGGATCGGCGCGCTTGTCATCACCAACGGCGACCGCAAGATCGTCGGCATTCTCTCGGAGCGCGACATCGTGCGGGTGCTCGCCAGGGAGGGCGCAGCCGCGCTCGACATACCGGTCCGTTCGGCCATGACGCCCAAGGTCAAGATCTGCAACGAGAACCATACGGTCAACGAGGTCATGGAGATCATGACCAAAGGCCGCTTCCGCCATCTTCCGGTGGAGAAGGATGGCATGCTCGACGGCATCGTCTCCATCGGCGACGTGGTCAAGCGCCGCATCGAGGACGTCGAGCGTGAGGCCGAGGAGATCAGGGCCTATATCGCTACCGCTTGAGGCGGGGCGAGGGAACCGCCGGTCACTGCCGGCCGGCGGAACCGGGCATGAAAGCCTCTATCTGTTGTCGATCTCGGCGCGGACGAGTTCCAGCCCGCGCCGGGTGATGCGGTAGGGACCGCCGGCAGTCGAAGATACAGCCTTCTTCCGCCTTAGCTTTCGAAAGAGGTCCAGGTCGAGGCCCGGATAATGCCAGCCATCGCGGGTCAGGCATTGGACCGAAGCGATCTTCTTGCTGTCGTTCTTTTCAATTTCGATGCGCCCGCCTTGCGCGAGCAGGTGCAGGATGCGCTGTTCGTTGCGCGAAATGTCCATTGGAGAATTCCCGGGAAAACAACAAAAGCCGCCGCCGCGAAATCGCGGCACGGGGTTTCAGGTTTTCTGCCCTGCCTCGCTAGGAGGTCAGGGCCTTACCGGGACTGAGCGTAAGTGGACATCCACTCTCCATTGGGATGGATGTCCTGTAGGCGAAAACGGCCGAAAAGGCCAGCACACAGGCTTTGCGCTTGTCTCGCCGGGCGGTTTGCACTAGCGAAGTTGCACACCAAATTATCCGTTTGCGCATATCCGCGAATTCTAAGACACGCAGGCCTCTATGACCATTATCGATACCCGCACGCCCGAACCGAAACGCCTGATCTCCGGCGCCACCGGCGATTGGGAAATCATCATCGGTCTCGAAGTGCATGCGCAAGTGACGTCCGAGGCAAAGCTCTTCTCCGGCGCCTCGACATCTTTCGGCGCCGCGCCCAACGCCAATGTTAGCCTGGTCGACGCGGCGATGCCCGGCATGCTGCCGGTGATCAACGAGGAATGCGTCAAGCAGGCGATCCGCACCGGGCTGGGCTTGAAGGCCGAGATCAATCACAAGTCCGTCTTCGACCGGAAGAACTATTTTTATCCAGATCTGCCGCAGGGCTATCAGATCTCGCAGTACAAGCAGCCGATCGTCGGCGAGGGCAAGGTGATCGTCTCCGTCGGGCCCGACCGGCAGGGTGAGTTCGAGGATATCGAGGTCGGCATCGAACGGCTGCATCTGGAGCAGGATGCCGGCAAGTCGATGCACGACCAGCACCCGACCATGTCCTATGTCGACCTTAACCGTTCGGGCGTGGCGCTGATGGAAATCGTCTCCAAGCCCGATATGCGCTCCGCCGACGAGGCCAAGGCCTATGTCAGCAAGCTGCGCACCATCATGCGCTATCTCGGCACTTGCGACGGCAACATGGACGAAGGTTCGCTGCGCGCCGACGTCAACGTCTCGGTGCGCCGTCCGGGCGGCGAATTCGGCACGCGCTGCGAGATCAAGAACGTCAACTCGATCCGCTTCATCGGCCAGGCCATCGAATCCGAAGCCCGTCGGCAGATCGCCATCCTGGAAGACGGCGGCGCGATCGAGCAGGAGACAAGGCTGTTCGATCCCAACAAGGGTGAGACGCGCTCGATGCGCTCCAAGGAAGAGGCGCATGACTACCGCTATTTCCCGGATCCCGACCTTCTGCCGCTGGAGTTCGACCAGGCCTATGTCGAGGCCTTGGCGCAGCATCTGCCGGAACTGCCCGACGACAAAAAGGCGCGCCTGATCGGCTCGCTAGGCCTTTCGACCTACGACGCATCGGTACTGGTATCGGAAAAGCCGATCGCCGACTATTTCGAGAAGGTGGCGGCCGGGCGCGACGGCAAGCTTGCCGCCAACTGGGTCATCAACGACCTGTTGGGTGCTCTCAACAAGGCCGGAAAAGATATTGAAAACGCTCCGGTTTCGCCTGATCAGCTTGGCGCCGTCATCGATCTGATCAAGGAAGGCACGATCTCCGGCAAGATCGCCAAGGACCTGTTCGAGATCGTCTGGAACGAGGGCGGCGACCCGCGGGAACTCGTCGAGAGCCGCGGCATGAAGCAGGTGACCGACACCGGCGCCATCGAGAAAGCGGTCGAAGAGGTCATCGCCGCCAATCCGGACAAGGCCGAGCAGGCGCGCGCCAAGCCGACCATGGCCGGCTGGTTCGTTGGCCAGGTCATGAAGGCGACCGGCGGCAAGGCGAACCCGCAGGCGGTCAACGAGCTGGTCAAAGCCAAGCTCGGCATCGAATAGAGCGATGTTCGTCCGCACTGCCAGCGAGCGCGATCTTGTTGCGATCCGCGCGCTGCTGGTCGAGACCTGGCATGCGACCTATCACGCCATCTACGGCTCCGAGCGTGTCACGGCGATCACCGACGACTGGCATTCGATCGCCTCGCTCAAGGCGAGGCTGGCCCGGCCGAATTCCGAATTCCTGGTGGCCGACGACGGCAAGCGGCTTGGCGGCATGGCTTTCGCCGCCGCCACCACGGACCCGAAGATCGTCCTACTGAACCAGCTCTATGTGCATCCGGCCTGCCAGCGGCAAGGGATTGGACAGTCGCTGCTCGACGAAGTCGAGGCCAGTTTTCCGGAGATGAGCACGCTGCGCCTTGAGGTCGAGGCGGCGAATGCCGTGGCGATCGCCTTCTACGAGGCGAACGGGTTCCGGCCGGCAGGCAGGACGGCGGATTGCGGCGGCAGTTCGGGATTGCCCGCGCTCATCCTGGAGAAGCGGCTCGGCTAATGCGTGTCGCCCAAAGTGCGCAGCGGTTTTGGGCGAACGACATGCATCAAAACAAAGATTTAAAGCGCGTCGTCTGATGATGCACGTGCCGTCGGAGGAGTAGGAAGCCTGCCCGTTTAATCCTGAGCCTAATCAGGCGGAGGGAATTTCCAGGTTGTCGATCATCCTGGTCGTGCCGAGCCAGGCCGCCGCGAGCAGGCGGCCGTCGCGGTCGCGCCGCCAGGGCCCGAGCGTCACGGCCTCGCGCGCGGCGACGTAATCGACCTTTCGGAAGCCTGCCTGGATAAGCGCTCCTACAGCCTCGCTTATGGCGCTTGCCTCATCCGCGCCGGACGCGAGTTTGGCCGCGGTCTGATGCAAAACCGCGTTCAGCTTGCGCGCAACGTTGATTTCGGTCTCGCCGAGATAGGCGTTGCGCGACGACATGGCGAGGCCGTGGGAATCACGCACCGTGGGCGCGCCGACGATCTCGACCAGCAGATCGAGATCGCGGCAAAGCTGCCTGACGACGCAAAGCTGCTGGTAGTCCTTCTCGCCGAAGATCGCGAAATCGGGCGCCGCCTGCAGGAAAAGTTTGGCCACCACCGTGGCGACGCCATCGAAGAAGGCCGGCCTGAAATCCGTCTCCAGGCCGGAAGAGGGGCCGCCGACCGAGATCCTGGTGGCAAAGCCGGCCGGGTACATTTCCGCCACGCTCGGCGTGAAGGCGAGGTGCGCGCCTGCCTCCCGCAGCCGGTCGAGATCGCGGGCCAGTTGACGCGGATATTTGTCCAGGTCCTCTGTGGGCGCGAACTGCGTTGGATTGACGAAGATCGACACGACGCAGCGCTCGGCCTTTTCGAGCGCGATCCTGACCAGCGAAATGTGGCCGTCATGCAGGGCGCCCATGGTCGGCACCATGGCGATCGTCTGACCGTCTTGGCGCCAGTCCCGGATTTGCGCGCGAAGTGCTGCGACGCTGTCGACAACGATTGGCCCACTCATTCCTTGTCCTTGCCCGATGTCGCCGAAAAGACGTGGTCCGGTCCCGGAAATGCGCGGCCGCGCACTTCGGCGGCGTAACGCGCCGCCGCATCCGAAATTGTATCGCGCAGGTTTGCGTATTCCTTGACGAATTTCGGCACGCGGTCGACGGTCATGCCGATCATGTCGTCGATGACCAGGATCTGGCCGTCGCAGTCGCCGCTGGCGCCGATGCCGATGGTCGGGATGACGATATGGCGGGTGATGTCCGAGGCCACTGCCTCCACCGTGCCTTCGATGACGACCGAGAAGGCGCCGGCCTTTTCGACCGCCTCGGCGTCACGAAAAAGAGCGGCGATGTTTTCCTCGGTCCGGCCCTTGATCTTGTAGCCGCCGTCTTTTTCCACGGATTGCGGCTGCAGGCCGATATGGCCCATGACCGGGATGGCTCCGGCGACGATGGCCGCGATCTGTTCGGCCACGTCGACACCGCCCTCGAGTTTCACCGCCTGGCAGCCGGTTTCCTCGACAATTCGTCGAGCCGAGGCAACGGCCTCCGCCGCCGAGGTCTCGTAGCTGCCCGCCGGCATGTCGACGACGACACAGGCTTTTGTCGAGCCGCGCATTACCGCCTGTCCGTGCGCGATCATCATCTCCAGCGAGGCGCCGAGCGTGGTGGCATGGCCATGCAGCACCATGGCGACGCTGTCGCCGACCAAAAGCAGGTCGACATGCGGATCGAGCATGCGGGCTATCGGATAGGTATAGGCGGTGAGACAGACGATCGGCACGCCACCCTTGCGGCGGCGGATGTCTTTGGCGCCGATCCGATTGCCGGTGGATCGTTCTGGGGCCAATCGTCACCTCCTCAACCGGCGCGGGCCAGATGCCCGCTTGCTGGGCGCGTGCGAGCTTTAGAAACACAGGCAACGCTTGGCAAGCCGAGGTGGCGACATCTCCGCGCGTGTATCGATTTAATGCATGTCGCGCAAAAGTGCGCAGCTGTCTTGCGAAACGACATGCATAAAAACAAAACTGAAGCGCATCGCCTGAATCGATTTCAGCGCGACGCGCTTTAGCGCACGAAGCATTTACCTCGTGCGGCGCGGCAAAACTCTTGCCTTCGCGCTGACCTGACGCCATAAGCAGGAAACAGCGCGGCTGCTGCCGCCACGAGGATCTGGATGAAGACTTTCCTGCTGCAATTTTTCACCTGGTGGAACAGCCAGACGCTGGGCACGCGCTTCCACACCTGGCGATTCGGCAAGAAGGTCGGCGAGGACGAGGCCGGCAACGTCTACTATGAGGGCGGCATCGATTCGGAAGGCCGCACCCGCCGCTGGGTCATCTATCGCGACTATTCCGAAGCCTCGAAGATCCCTCCGGGTTGGCATGGTTGGATCCATCACCGCGTCGACACGCCTCCGCCGAGCGAGAGCTATAAGGCCCGTGAGTGGCAGAAGCCGCATCGGCCGAACCTGACCGGAACGCCCGGCGCCTATCGCCCGCAGGGTTCCATCCTGACCAACCAGCACCGCCCGCAGGTGACTGGCGACTACGACGCCTGGACTCCCGGTTCGTAAACGCGTTTTCGGTCCTTTGTCGCCACAATTGGCGTTTAGCTGCTTGCTGATATCGCAGCCATGACTAGCCTTGGGCGATTGGAAGAATCACCCGGGCGCAACCACCGGTACCCCGCATGAGCATTTTCGAGCAATTCCAGGAAAAGTGCGTAGCGGTTTTCCGCCCGGAATTGCGCGCAAAGATTGTAAGCCGTATCTCGACGGGATTGTTCGCGGCAGCTTCGGTTCTGACAGCCTCGACTGCCGTGTTCGCCGCCGCGCAAGCGCCCGCGGCGCCGCCGGCCTCCGACCGCGTCACCAATCCGGTGGCCGAATTCGCCGGCATCGACAAGATCACCGGGCGCATTATCACCTTCGACGTCTATATCGACGAGACGGTGCAGTTCGGTGCCCTGCAGGTGACGCCGCGCGTCTGCTACTCGCGGCCGGAGACTGAGCAGCCGAAGACGGATTCCTTCGTCGAGGTCGACGAGATCACGCTCGACCGCAAGATCCGCCGCATCTTCACCGGCTGGATGTTCGCCGAAAGCCCCGGCCTCAACGCCGTCGAGCATGCCGTCTATGACGTCTGGCTGAAGGCCTGCAAGCAGAAGTCGGACGTTCCGCCGCCGACCGCCGCCAAGGCCGATACGGGCAAGCCGAAGACGAATGCCGCCAAGCCAAAGGCGCCCGCACAGGAGCAGCCGACCGACGCGGCGCCTGATGCGACGGATACCGCGCCTGCGCCGGACGGCACGGACTCCACCGACACGAACTGACCCGGAACCCTCGTTTTCGCAATCCGTTGGTAAGCGGTGACAGCGACGGGAGGATTCCACCATGGCCAAGACCAAGCCGATCACCGCCAGCAGGGAAGAGCTTCTCGATATCGAGAAGGGATTCTGGACAGGCGACTCCGCGTATTATGCGGCCAATGCCGACACGGAATGCCTGGTCGCCTTTCCGCAGATGGCGCAGCGACTGACGAATGATGAACTCGCCAAGACCGCGAGCAAGCCCAACCGCTGGCGCGACCTCGACGTCAAGCTGAAAGGCATGGTCGAGCCCGGAAGCGACATCGTCATGCTGACCTATGAAGCGCACGCCACGCGGGAAAGCGGCGAGCCCTACGCGGCTCTCGTCAGCACCGGGTACGTCCATCGCGCCGGCGGCTGGAAGATGATGTTCCATGCGCAGACGCCGATCGAGACATCAGCCGGCGCGCTTTAGGGATAAAAAATCGCCTCGCCCTTCAAGGCCTCGGCCAGCATCTTCTCATAGCGGCTGCGCGGCACGTCAATGGCGCCGAAGCGCTTGAGGTGCTCGGTGGTGAACTGTGTGTCGAGCAGCGCGAAGCGGCGTTCGTTCAACCGCTCGACGAGATAGTAGAGGCAGGTCTTCGAGGCGTCGGTTTCCCGGGCGAACATGCTCTCGCCGAAGAACACGCGCCCGAGCGAAACGCCATAGAGGCCGCCGACCAGCCGGCCCGCGCGCCACGCCTCGACTGAATGGCAGTGGCCCAGCCGGTAGAGATCGATATAGGCTTCGCGGATCGGGGCATTGATCCAGGTCGAGCGCCGCTCGTCGCGCTTTTCGGCGCAGCCGTCGATCGTCGCCTCGAAGTCGAAATCGTAGCGGATGTCGAAAGGGTGCCTGCGGATCGTCTTCTTCAGGCTGCGCGGCGTGTGGAAGCCGTCGAGCGGGATGATGCCGCGCGTTTCCGGCCGCACCCAGAATACCTCCGGGTCGTTCGCGCTCTCAGCCATCGGGAATACGCCCGAAGCGTAGGCTTTCAGCAGCAGGTCGGTCGGGATGCGGTAGCCGGGCGCGTAGGGACGAGTCATTGCGCCATTATAACCGCAAGACCACAACGCATGTCGCTCAAAAGTGCGCAGCGGTTTTGGGAGAACTTCATGCATCAAAACAACGATTGAAGCGCGTCGCCTGAATCTGTTTCAGAGCGATGCGCTTTTAACGTACGTGAGCGCAGGAAGCCGCTATTTGCAGGCCGGCATCACCTGAATATCGGTAGACTCTAATCCTCCTTGGCCAAATATTTTTCCAGCCAGTGGATGTCGTAGTCGCCATTGGCGATGTCCGGATTGCCGACCAGGTCGCGGAACAGCGGCAGCGTCGTCTTGATGCCGTCGACGACGAACTCGTCGAGCGCCCGGCGCAGCCGCATCATGCATTCCACGCGGTTGCGCCCATGCACGATCAGCTTGCCGATCAGGCTGTCGTAATAGGGCGGGATCCTGTAGCCGGAATAGACGCCGGAATCGACACGGATGCCGAGGCCGCCCGGCGTGTGGAAATGCGTGATCGTGCCGGGCGAAGGCGTGAAGGTGCGCGGATCCTCGGCATTGATGCGGCACTCGATGGCGTGGCCGTTGAACTTGATGTCCTCCTGCCTGACCGACAGCCCGCCGCCGGACGCGACGCGGATCTGCTCATGCACGAGATCGATGCCGGTGATCGCTTCCGTCACCGGATGCTCGACCTGCAGGCGGGTGTTCATCTCGATGAAATAGAACTCGCCGTTCTCGTAGAGGAATTCGATGGTGCCGGCGCCGGAATAGCCGAGATCGGCTATCGCCTTGGCGCAGATGCCACCGATGCGGGCTCGCTCCTCGGCATTGAGAGCGGGGGAGTTGGCTTCTTCCCAGACCTTCTGGTGGCGGCGCTGCAGCGAACAGTCGCGCTCGCCGAAATGCACGCCGCGGCCGGCGCCGTCGCCGAACACCTGCAATTCGATATGGCGTGGCTTTTCCAGATATTTCTCAATGTAGACGGCGTCGTCGCCGAAGGCGGCGCCGGCTTCCGACTTTGCCGTCTGCAGCGCCACCTCGAGGTCGGCCTCCGTGCGCGCCACCTTCATGCCGCGGCCGCCGCCACCGGCCGAAGCCTTGATGATCACCGGATAGCCGATCTCGGCGGCGACGCGCTTTGCTTCCTTCTCGTCGCTGATCGCGCCATCGGAACCAGGCACCACCGGGATGCCCAGGCGCTTTGCAGTGCGCTTGGCCTCGATCTTGTCGCCCATGATGCGGATATGGTCGCCCGACGGGCCGATGAAGGTGATGTTGTGGGCGGCGAGGATGTCGGCGAACTTGGCGTTTTCCGACAGGAAGCCGTAACCTGGATGCACGGCGTCGGCGCCGGTGATCTCGCAGGCGGCGACGATCTGGTGGATGTTGAGGTAGCTTTCACGCGAGGGTGGCGGGCCGATGCAGACGCTCTCGTCGGCAAGCCGCACATGCATGGCGTCGGAATCGGCCGTCGAATGGACCACCACCGTCTGGATGCCGAGCTCCTTGCAGGCGCGCAGCACTCGGAGTGCGATTTCGCCGCGATTGGCGATGAGGATCTTCTGGAACATCTGCCCGCGTTCCCGGCTCTACTCGATGACCACGAGCGGCATGCCGTATTCGACCGGTTGGGCGTCCTCGATCAGGATCGCCGTCACCGTTCCGGCGCGCGGCGAGGGAATCTGGTTCATCGTCTTCATCGCTTCGATGATGAGCAACGTCTGGCCTTCCTTCACCTTCTGGCCGATCTCGACGAACGGCTTGGCGTCGGGCGAGGGCGCCAGATAGGCGGTGCCGACCATCGGCGAGGGCACCGCGTTCTTGGAAGGGTCTGCTACTGCCCCAGCCGCTGCCGATTGGGCCGGTGCGGCAACCGCCGCGGCTGGGATAGGAAGCGGAGCGGCGACCGCATGGACGGCCTGCGACTGGCGCGACACGCGCACCTTCAGGTCGCCGAGCTCGACCTCGATCTCGGTCAGGTTGGTGTCGTTCAGTATGCCTGCCAGATCGCGGATCAGCTGCTGGTCAACACCGTTCTTCTTTATCGACATGTTCGAGCCTTCTGTTTGGGAGCCGGTCACAGGCGTGCCGCCAGTGCCTGCAGCGCAAGCGTATAGCCGAGCGGCCCGAACCCGCAGATCATGCCGACGGCGACCGGCGCGACCATGGAGACGTGGCGGAAAGGCTCCCGCGCGTGGATGTTGGAAAGATGGACTTCAGCGACAGGCAGCGGCGCGATCGCCCGGATGGCGTCGTGGATGGCAATCGAGGTGTGGCTGTAGGCGCCGGGATTGATGACGATACCTGCGGCCTTGTCGCCGGCTTCCTGGATCCAGTCGACGAGATCGCCCTCGTGATTGGACTGGCGAAAATCGATCGCGAGCCCAAGCGCCTTGCCTGCGGCCTTGCAGTCCTCGGCGATGGCGGCAAGCGTCTTGCCGCCATAGATGCCCGGCTCGCGCTTGCCGAGTGCATTGAGATTGGGACCGTTCAGGACGAAAATCGTTTTCAAATATGCCGACCTCTTCGGCGCCGGCCTCAAGCCGGCGCGCCGGACCTCTATAATGGGCATAGCCGCCCGCGAAAAGAGCGCAAGTGCGTTCTTTCGCTGTCCACAACAGGCGGAAAACGGCCTGCTGGCGCGGCCCGGCAGTTACTTAGAGCGCGCTCTTTGCCTGCTCGATCTTTTCCGCCAGAACCTGTTGTCCGAGCGCGCCGAACACCACCTCATTGCCGACCACATAGGACGGCGTGCCGGTGATCGACAGCTTGGTGGCGAGGTCGTAGGTCCGGGAGAGCGCTTCGTTGATGCTCGGATCCTTCATCTTCTCACGCAGCTTCGATTCGTCGGCGCCGAGCGAAAGCGCGACCTTCATGGCGGTCGCTTCGGTGGCACGGCCCTGGCCGCCGAGCAGGGCGGTGTGGAATTCGCCGTACTTCTCCGGCATCATCAGGTGGAAGGCCATCGACACCACGCTCGCCCTTTGCGAATCCGGGCTGAGGATTGGGAATTCCTTGAGCACGAAGCGCAGGTCCGGATCGGCCTTGGTCAGCGCCTTCATGTCCTCGATGGCGCGTTTGCAGAAGCCGCAATTGTAGTCGTAGAACTCGACGATAGTGACCTTGCCCTGCGGGTTGCCGACGACGCCATCGAAGGTGGAGTTGAAGATCTCGTCCTTCGCATCCTTGATGACGCCGAGCGCCGCGAGCCGCTGCTCTTCCTTCTGCTTGGCCTCGAGCGCGTCCTGAACCTCGAGCAGGACCTCCGGGTTCTTCAACAGATAGTCGCGGATGATGCCTTCGACCTCCTTGCGGTCGACCTTGGTGTCGGCGGAAGCCACCTGGATGGCTTGCGTCGTATCGGCCTTCGCGGCCTCCGGGCTTCCTGCCACGAAGCCGAATGCCAGCATGCCGAGCGCTACCGCCACGCCGGCGCTGCCGAGCAGGATTGCCTTGTTCATGATCATTTCCTTCTGCCTGTCCCGGTCCATTTTAGTCGCCGCGCACGGCCGGGACGTTCATTTGAGTTTGTTCGATGGCGTGTAGTTTATGATATCCTGCGCACGAAGCCAGCCGGGCTCGCCGCGCTTCAGCTTCTGTTGAGCGCGCATGGCGAAGATTTTCGCGTTCTTGTAGTCGGCCGAATAGAAATGGCCTTCGGCGGTGGCGAGATCGGCGGCCGGGATTTGTCCCAATTCGCCATAGGCCTGCGCCAGATAGCGATAGGCTTCCGCATTTTCCTTGTCGCGCCCGATCGCGTTGTTGAGCTGGGTCGCCGCCTTCTTCGCTGAATCGGGCGTGCCGACCGCCATCAGCGCCTGGCCGAGCGAAACCAAGAGCAATCCGGACCGCGCCGGATCCAGGCTCACGGCCTTGGCATAGGCATCCGCGGCGTCCTTGGGCTTGTTGACCTTCATCAGGATGTCGCCGCGCAGTTCCTGGAAATAGGGGTTCTTCGGCTGTTCCTTGATCAGCGCCGCGGTCTTGACGAGGGCGGCCCCCGGATTGCCATAGAGGTAGGTCTGCTGCGCGTCGCCATAGCGCGAAGCGAGGCTGGTCGGGTTCTTGCGCATCAGCCGCGCCACGGCCGCCTGGCCCTGCATATAGGCGGCGATCTTGATCCGCATCATGTCGTGCCGCTGCTGCAGCGCCGGCGGATCGACCTTGTCGACATATGGGCTCGCCTTGACCAGGACTTCGAGATTGGAGATGCGCTCCCGCGGCATCGGATGGCTGATCCGGTAGGGATCGAGCTGGGTGCCCGACAGCGACAGTGCGCTCTGGAAGCGGGCGAAGGTCTTCAGCATGCCCATGCCGGACTGGCCGGTGGCGTTGAGATAGGTGATTGCCGAGCGGTCGGCGGTGATTTCTTCGCCGCGCTGATAGGCAAGGATACTGCGCTGAGCCATCTCGCCGCCGCCGGCGGCGACACCCATGCCGGCGCCGGCAAGGCCGCGGCTGTTGGTCGTGGCGCCGGCGACCATCGCGCCCGCGCCGAGCAGCGTGGCGATGATGGCCATGGTCTTGGCGCGGTCGAGCTGGTCGCGCAATTTCTGCTGATGGCCGCCGGCAATATGGCCGGCCTCGTGCGCGATGACGCCGATGATCTCGTTCGGCGTTTCGGCCGTCACCAACGCGCCGGTGTTGATGAACAGGCGCCGTCCGGTGACAAAGGCGTTGAAGCTTTGATCATTGACGAGAACGATGTCGATGCCGTCATTGGCGAGGCCAGCCGCCCTGAAGATCGGCCGGGCATAGTCGCGCACCAGCGCCTCGATCTCGGCGTCGCGCACCACCGGCACGCCCTGCGCGAAGGCGCTCACGGAAGTCGACACCGCGACCGCGGCGGCAAGCAGAAGTGTCGCGAAGCCGCGAGCGGTTCGCCCTATTTTCGATCTGGCTATCATAGTTCGGGTCGGCTCAACATGACTGGTCCACTGGTAGACGAGCGGGCGAAGGATGAAAAGTCGGCGCCGATAACTTCCTGCGCGCTTGTGATCCCCACATCAATCGGGCATTTGTGCGGCGCTACCGTCGAACCGCGGCAGCTCACGGGCAGGTCTGAGATGGTTTCCATCCGGAATTTCGCCGGATAAAGGCAGTTGGAAGAGGTCAAATGGTCGTTTCGCTTTCGCGCCGGGGGGAAGTCGAGCCATTCCACGCCATGGACATCCTGGCCGAAGCCAACCGGCTGAAGGCTGCCGGCGTTCCCGTGGTTTCGATGGCGGTCGGCCAGCCGTCGGACCCGGCGCCAGCCGGTGTCCGGGAAGCCGCGGCTCTGGCGCTCAAGCACGGCCGCATCGGCTACACCGACGCTTTGGGGCTGGCTGAGCTGCGCAAGGCGATCGCCGCGCACTATGGCGAGCATTACGGGATCGACGTTGCGCCGTCGCGCATTGCCGTCACGACCGGTTCGTCGGCCGCCTTCAACCTCGCCTTCCTGGCCATGTTCGACCCGGGCGACCGCGTCGCCATCGCCGCGCCCGGCTATCCGGCCTACCGCAACATCATGGCCGCGCTCGGCATCGAGATCGTCGAGATCGAGCTCGGTTCGGATGCCTATCTGCATGCCGATCACTTGATGAGCGCGCATCGCGAGAAGCCCTTGAAAGGCGTGCTGTTCGCCAGCCCCGCCAACCCGACCGGCGCGGTCATTCCAGCGGATGAGCTTGCCGCGCTGGTGAAAACGGCGGAGGAGCTAGGCATCGCGGTGATATCGGACGAAATCTACCACCGGCTGGCCTATGCCGCGCCGGACGTCAGCGCGATGACCTATGGCGCCGGCGTGACGGTGATCAACTCCTTTTCGAAATACTATTGCATGACCGGTTGGCGCATCGGCTGGATGGTGCTGCCGGAGGAATTGGTGCGGCCGGTCGAGCGCATTGCCCAGAGCCTCTACATCTCGCCGCCGGAACTGTCGCAGATCGCCGCCACCGAGGCCTTCAAGGCAACCGATGAACTGGAAGCGGTAAAGGCCCGCTACGCCTGGAACCGCGACCTGCTGATGAAGCGCCTGCCGGAGCTCGGCTTCGCGCTCGCGGCACCCATGGACGGCGCCTTCTATGCCTTCTGCGACGTCACCAGGCACACCAACGACAGCATGGCCTTCGCGCGCAAGATGCTGGCCGAGGCGCATGTAGCCGCGACGCCCGGCCGTGACTTCGATCCGCTCCAGGGCCACCGCACCATGCGCTTTTCCTACGCCGGCAGCCATGACGACATGGTCGAGGCGCTGGCCCGCATCGAACGTTGGCTGAAATAGACGCCGTGCCGGAACTCGAGCAGGCGCTGGCCGAAGTGGCCGCCGAAATGGCGGAGCGCACCGATCGCGGCGATGTCGCCACCTATATCCCGCGGCTCGGCAAGGTCGATCCGAAGAGATTCGGCATTGCCGCCGCAACCAATGACGGCCGCGTCATCCTTGCCGGCGACGCCGATCAGCCGCTTTCGATCCAGAGCGTCTCGAAAGTCTTCACCTTGACACTGGCGCTCGGCAAGGTCGGCGATGCGCTCTGGCACCGTGTCGGCCGTGAGCCCTCCGGCAATCCGTTCAACTCGATCGTCCAGCTCGAGCATGAGAACGGCATTCCGCGCAATCCGTTCATCAATGCCGGCGCCATCGTCATCTCCGACGTCCTGCTTGCCGGTCATCAGCCGCGCGAGGCGATCGGCGAGATCCTGCGCTTCGTCCAGTTCCTCGCCGACGACGACACGATCATCATCGACCACGAGGTCGCGGCCTCCGAGCGCGCCACTGGCTACCGCAATTTCGCTCTGGCCAACTACATGAAATCCTTCGGCAATCTCCACCACGAGCCGGAGCTGGCCTTGGGCGTCTACTTCCACCACTGCGCCATCGCCATGAGCTGCCGGCAACTCGCCATGGCCGGCCGCTTCCTCGCCAATGGCGGCCGCAACCCGGCGACCGGGCATTCGGTCGTGTCGACCGAGCGGGCGCGCCGCATCGGCGCATTGATGCTGACCTGCGGCCATTATGACGGCTCCGGCGATTTCGCCTTCCATGTCGGCATTCCGGGAAAAAGCGGCGTCGGCGGCGGCATTCTCGGCATCGTGCCGGGCGTGGCCTCGCTTGCCGTCTGGTCGCCCGGCCTCAACGAGAACGGCAACTCCAAGCTCGGCTCGATCGCGCTGGAAAAGCTCGCCAGGATGATGAACTGGTCGATCTTCGCGCCTTGAGCGGCGGGTTCGGAAAAGAAAAATCCCGCGCTGGGCAGCACGGGATTTTTTGCTAACAGATCGTCTTAACAGGCTGAAACGGCTTAGAAAAAGCCCTTTCTCTGCCACCAGCCGGCGCGCTTCGGCTTGTCTTCGGCCTTGGCCTCCTCGGTGACGTTGGACGAAACGACGGGAACGACCGGCGCCTCGCTCGACTGGGGCTTGCGCCGCGTCGGGTGCGCATTGACGGGCTCCTCGGCCGGAGCGGAAGCAGCGGCTGCCGGCTCCGGTTCGGCGACCGCAGGCGCGGCGGCAAGTTCCGCGACCGGTTCGGGCGCGGCCTCGGCCACCTTTTCCTCCGCAGCCTTCTTTGATCGCGATGCACGGCGGGGCTTCTTCGGCTTCTCCGCGGCCGCAGCATCGTCATTGGCGGGCGAGGGCGCGGCCTGCTCTCCCGCTGCTGCTACCGGCGGTGCGCCTTCGGGAGCTTCTTTTTCCGCTTCCTTGCCTTCGATGCCATCGGCCGCCTCGCTGGCAGCATCGGCAGCGATTTCGCCGTCTTCGTGGCGATTGCGCTTGCCGCCACGTTTGCCGCGGCGGCGCTTCTTGCCGGGACCGTCCTCCGACGACTCCACGGTCCCTTCCGTGTCGGCCGGCGCGTCGGCCTTCAACTCGGCTGTCGCTTCGCCTTCCTGTGCGGCGGCATCCGCCTGCACGGGGGCCGAAACGGCTTCGCCATGGGCACCATGCTCGCGGTCGCGATCCTTGCCGCCGCGCCGCCGCCGGCGCTTGCGGCGCTTGCGACCTTCGCCCTCCTCGGACCGCTGCTGGTGCTGGCCCTGCTGCGGGTGACGCGGCTGCTCGGCCTCGACCGAAACCTCATCTTCCTCCTCGACGACGATCTCGTCCTCGGGCTCTTCCGGCTCGGCATAGGTCGGCAGGCTGCGCACCTCGACGAAGCCTTCCGGCTTCTCGGCCACGGCGCCGCGGAAGATCGCGTAGTGCTGTGCGCCCAGCGTCTCGTCGGCTTCGAGCGTGATCGTCAGGCCGAACCGGGCCTCGAGCTCGACCAGATTGGCGCGCTTGTGGTTGAGCACATAGAGCGCGGTCGCCGCCGGCGTGCGCACGGTGATGTGGCTGCGCGAATCCTTGAGCAGGAATTCCTCGATTGCCCGCACCACCATCAGCGCCACCGAAGAGTCGGAGCGCACATGGCCGGTGCCGCCGCAATGCGGGCAGGGCTTCATCGTCGATTCCAGCACGCTGGCGCGGATGCGCTGGCGCGACATCTCCATCAGGCCGAAATGCGAGATGCGGCCCACCTGGATGCGGGCGCGGTCGTTCTTGAGGTGATCCTTCAGCCGCTTCTCGACGGAGCGGTTGTTGCGGTTCTCCTCCATGTCGATGAAGTCGATGACGATCAGGCCGGCAAGGTCGCGTAGCCTTAGCTGCCGCGCGACTTCCTCCGCGGCCTCCAGATTGGTGTGGAGCGCGGTGTCTTCAATCGAATGCTCCTTGGTGGAGCGGCCGGAGTTGACGTCGATCGAAACCAGCGCCTCGGTCTGGTTGATGATGATATAGCCGCCGCTCTTCAGCGTCACCTGCGGCTGCAGCATCCGGTCGAGCTGCGCCTCGATGCCGTTGCGCACGAAGATCGGCGTCGTGTCGCGATAAGGCTGAACCACTTTGGCGTGGCTCGGCATCAGCATGCGCATGAAGTCCTTGGCCTCGCGATAGCCGTCCTCGCCGGAAACCAGGATCTCGTCGATATCCTTGTTGTAGAGGTCGCGTACCGAGCGCTTGATCAGGCTGCCTTCCTCATAGACCAGAGCAGGGGCCGAGGATTGCAGCGTCAGATTGCGGACGTTTTCCCAAAGCCGCATCAGATATTCGTAGTCGCGCTTTATCTCCGCCTTGGTGCGGCTTTCGCCGGCGGTGCGCAGGATGACGCCCATGCCTTGCGGCACCTCGAGGTCGGCAACGACCTCCTTCAGCCGCTTGCGGTCCTGGGCATTGGTGATCTTGCGCGAGATGCCGCCGCCACGCGCGGTGTTGGGCATCAGCACCGAATAGCGGCCGGCGAGCGAGAGATAGGTGGTCAGCGCCGCACCCTTGTTGCCGCGCTCTTCCTTGACGACCTGGACCAGCAGAATCTGGCGGCGCTTGATGACTTCCTGGATCTTGTACTGGCGGCGGACCGGCTTGCGGCGGTTGCGGACCTCTTCCAGCGCGTCCTCGGCGCCGACCGATTCGATCTCATGCTCGTCCGAATGCGCGGATGAGATCTCTTCGAGCATGCCGCGATCGCTGTCGCTGGGAGCGGCTTCGTCGGCGGGGGCGGCCTCGCTGGTGGATTCAGCCTGCGGCATCGCTTCGGAAATCACATCCGCATCGACGCTCGCAGCCATCGAGGTGGGGCCGCCTTCGGAAGGCTGTTCGTCCTCGTGCTCGGCGGCTTCGCCTTCGGCAGCGTCGCTGCTGGCTTCGGGCGCCTTGCTTTCCTGTTCGCCGGCTGCCTCGGCTACGGCCTCGATGGTTTCGGCGGCCGCTTCGGCGTTCTCCGCCGGGGCATCGGTTGCTTCGCCGGCCTCAGTGCCAGCTTCTCTCGAAGCCGCGACGTGCTCGGCGTTTTCGCTATTTTCCTCGGAACCGGCAGCGTCAGCGCCGCGCTTCTGCTCGGTGCGGTCGCGGTTCTTGCCGCCGCGCCGGCGGCTGCGGCGGTTGCCGCGATCGCGCGCCTGCTGCTCCTCGCCGGCCTCTGCCTCCTCGTCGTCTTCGTCCTCGGCCTCCTGCGCTTCGGCGCGCAGCAGGGCCTGACGGTCGGCGACCGGAATCTGGTAATAGTCGGGGTGAATTTCACTGAAGGCGAGAAAACCGTGACGGTTGCCGCCATATTCGACAAAGGCCGCCTGAAGGGACGGCTCGACGCGGGTTACGCGGGCGAGATAGATGTTTCCTTTGAGCTGCTTCTTGTCCTGGGATTCAAAGTCGAATTCTTCGATACGGTTACCGCGAACGACAACAACGCGTGTTTCCTCCGGGTGGGAGGCGTCTATCAGCATCTTGTTGGGCATTATTTCGTTTCCTCCCGGCAGCCATCAGCCGCAGCTGGCGAGGCAAACCTCGCCGCTGTGTGCCTGGATTTGTGTGGATGCCGGATAATTGAATGTCCGCCGGCCGCTGCTTCAACGCGATGGCGGTGCCGCCCGCAGCCAAAATGGCGCGGTTCGATGCGGACCTTTCCATGATTGCGCTTGAAGCCATCGGCACTCAGCAGAACCTTTTGAACCAAAGCCCGGGCTTAGCCGGACCAGCTTGTTTGCTCACACAGAGCCGGCGCGGGACATCCCGGCCGTTTTCATCGCGCAAGCGATTCCCCCGCCACGGGAGCACGCCTGCGAAAATCGTCGCGATCACCTGAAACCCGGAAGCGCCTTCACATCTTACCCCTGGCGGGAAAGTGCAGAGGCGGGCGGTTCCAGGATTGCAGTGATCCAATGTCGCTTTTATGATTTGGCGGGGTGGAAGGCAACCCCGATTTCGGATGCCGGCAAAAAGCGCTTCCGTTGGGGAAGGTTGCGCTCCACCCATCGTGAAAAGGCTTGGTTAACCTTCTCTGGATACCAATCGTTAATCGAGTTGGCCGCCAGACTGGCCCATCTGCGAAAAAAGCCGGCGCAAGGCGCCAAACCAGGAGCGACGGCATAGAGATGGGACTGGCAGGCACCGCAGACAAGTGGCGTGGCGCTGCCGGGCATCTCTGGCTCACGGCCAGGGCGCTTTTCCTGCTGGCGGTCCTGTTTGGCCTAACCGCCGCCGCGCGGGCCGATGGGCTGCTTGGCGCAACCGGCTACAAGATGGCCGGCGACGCCACCAGGATCCGCATCGTCATGACCTTCGACCGTGAGCCGGACGTGAAGTGGTTCCTGCTGCGCGGCCCCAACCGCCTTGTCGTCGATCTGCCGCGCACGCGATTCGCCCTCGACGCCAAGGACGTGAAGCCGCGCGGGCTGGTGCGCGCCGTTCGCTTTGGCGACCAGGGCCAGGGCTCGCGGCTGATCCTCACCGGCAAGGGGCCGTTCGCCGTCGACAAGCTCGACGTGCTGAAGAACGACGACGGCGGCTATCGCATTGCCATCGACATGTCGGCCGCGTCGGAACGCGAATTCGACGAAGCCCTCGCCAACCAGTCGCTGACGACCGGCTCGACCGTTTCCGCCGACAAGGGCGGCCGCGTCGGCACCGGGCCGATCTCGGCGCCCGGCCATCGCTTTACGGTGGTCATCGACCCCGGCCATGGCGGTGTCGACGGCGGCGCGGAGAGCGCCGGCGGCACCGTCGAGAAGAACGTCACGCTGGCCTTTGCCACCGAATTGCGCGGCAAGCTGGCCGCGGTCGGCAAATATGATGTGTACATGACGCGGGAAAACGACGTCTACCTCACGCTCGACGACCGCGTGCGCATCGCCCGCCAGCATGAAGCCGATCTTTTGGTTTCCATCCATGCCGATACGATCGCCGTCAAGGGCCTCCGGGGCGCCACGGTCTACACACTCTCCGACAAGGCTTCCGATCCCGAGGCCCAGGCGCTCGCCGATCGCGAAAACCTGTCCGACCAGTTCGCCGGCATGAAGATCGAGGACGACAACAAGGAGGTCACCGACATCCTGATCGACCTGATCCGTCGTGAGACGCACGGCTTTTCGATGAGCTTTGCCCACACGCTGGTCGGCCAGCTGTCGACCAGCGTCGGCCTGATCAACAACCCGCAGCGCTCGGCGGGCTTCAAAGTGCTGAAGGCGCCTGACGTTCCCTCAGTGCTGGTCGAGCTTGGCTATCTCTCCAACAGCAAGGACGAGGCGCAGCTGCTCAGCGCCGACTGGCGCGGCAAGGCGGCCCAGAGCATAACCAATGCCGTTGCCCTGTTCGCCGCGGCGAAAGCCGGAGCCAGGGCTGGCGGCTGACGGGCTGCACCCGCCCACAACCATGAGCCGTTCTACAACCACAAGCGGCGTTGCATGACGACAACACGTAGCGTTATTATTTGGCGGACCGAGTTCTGAAATTTCGCGCTGCCGTATTTTGTCCACATGGTAGCGACATGGGTTTTTCATTGCGGATTGGGACCGCCCCGTGAAGCTTGCGCGACTGTCGGCTTCGTTTAGGAAAATCCCGAACCTCGGACTGGAGCGGGCATGATTCGTCTCATCGGCTATTTCTTCGGCATCGGCACGACGCTGGCGCTGCTGGTCGCCGCCGGCCTGGCCATCTACATCAGCCACCTGACGAAGGATCTGCCCGACTACGAAGTCCTGGCCAAATACGAACCTCCGGTGACGACGCGCATCCATGCCTCGGACGGCTCGCTGATGGCTGAATACGCCCGCGAGCGGCGCCTCTATCTGCCGATCCAGGCGATCCCGGATCGCGTCAAGGCCGCCTTCATGTCGGCCGAGGACAAGAACTTCTACAACCACCCCGGCATCGACGTCACCGGCCTTGGCCGCGCCATCATCGTCAACCTGCAGAATTTCGGCTCCGGCAGGCGCCAGGTCGGCGCCTCGACGATCACGCAGCAGGTGGCGAAGAACTTCCTGCTCTCCTCGGACCAGACCTACGAGCGCAAGATCAAGGAGATGATCCTGGCCTTCCGCATCGAGCAGGCCTATTCGAAGGACCGCATCCTCGAGCTCTATCTCAACGAGATCTTCTTCGGCTTCGGCGCTTACGGCGTCGCCGGTGCTGCGCTCACCTATTTCGACAAGTCGGTCAACGAACTGACCGTCGCCGAGGCCGCCTATCTCGCTTCGCTGCCCAAGGGTCCCAACAACTATCATCCCTTCAAGCATGCCGATCGCGCGCTGGAGCGCCGCAACTGGGTCATCGACCAGATGGTCGAGAACGGCTACGTCACACGCGAGGAGGGCGACAAGGCCAAGGCGGAGCCGCTCGGCGTAAAGCCGCGCCGCAACGGCTCCTATCTGTTCGCGGGCGAGTATTTCACCGAGGAAGTGCGCCGCCAGATCATCGCCCGCTATGGCGAGAATGCGCTCTATGAGGGCGGCCTGTCGGTGCGCACGACGCTGGACCCGAATATCCAGTTGATCGCCCGCAAGGCGATGCAGAATGGCCTGCTGAAATACGACACGCTGCGCGGCTACCGTGGACCGGTTACCCATATCGACGTTTCCGGCGACTGGGGCGTGCCGCTGGGCAACGTCAAGGGTCTCGAGGACGTGCCGGAATGGACGCTGGCCGTGGTGCTCGACAGTTCCGCCGATGGCCTGACGATCGGCATTCAGCCGGCGCGCCAGGTTTCGGGCGATCTCGTCAAGGACCGCGTCGAGGGAACCGTCAGCAAGGACGACATGAGCTTCGCCATGCGCCACTTCGTCAACGGCAAGTCCGTCAGGGCGAAATCTCCGGCGGAGGTGCTGGAGCCGGGCGACGTCATCTTCGTGCAGAAGAACGACGGTTCCGACAATACCTACAGCCTGCGCCAGGTGCCCGAGGTCGAAGGCGGCCTGGTCGCCATGGATCCCCATACCGGGCGTGTGCTGGCCATGGTCGGCGGCTTCTCTTACGCGCAGTCGGAGTTCAACCGCGCGACGCAGGCGATGCGCCAGCCGGGCTCCTCGTTCAAGCCGATCGTCTATTCGGCGGCGCTCGACAACGGCTACACGCCGGCATCCGTGATCATGGACGGCCCGATCACCATCCAGAGCGGCAACACCACCTGGACGCCGAAGAACTATGACGGCACGGTCGCCGGCCCCGCCACCTTGCGCTCCGGCATCGAGAAGTCGCGCAACCTGATGACGGTGCGGCTCGCCAACGATATGGGCATGAAGCTGGTCGTTGAATATGCCGAGCGCTTCGGCGTCTACGATCATCTGGCGGCCTACCTGCCGATGGCGCTGGGCTCCGGCGAGACGACCGTCATGCGCATGGTCTCGGCCTATTCGATCATGGCCAATGGCGGCAAGTCGATCAAACCGTCGCTAATCGACCGCATCCAGGATCGCTATGGCAAGACCGTCTTCAAGCAGGACGAACGCGGCTGCGAGGGTTGCAACGCCACCGAATGGAAGAACCAGGCCGAGCCGGAACTGGTCGACAATTCGGAGCAGGTGCTCGATCCGATGACCGCCTACCAGATCACCTCGATGATGGAGGGCGTGGTGCAACGCGGCACCGGCGCCACCATCGCCGAGCTCGGCCGCCACATCGCCGGCAAAACCGGCACGACCAACGATGAGAAGGACGCCTGGTTCATCGGCTTCACGCCGAACCTGGTCGTGGGTCTCTATATGGGCTACGACACGCCGCGCGGCCTCGGCAAGGGCGCCACCGGTGGCGGTCTCGCCGCGCCGATCTTCAAGGATTTCATGCGCGTCGCGCTTGACGGCACGCCCAATGTCGACTTCCAGGTTCCGGAAGGCATGAAGCTGATCGCCATCAACCGCAAGACCGGCATGCGCGCGGCCGAGGGCGATCCCAACACCATCATCGAAGCGTTCAAGCCCGGCACCGGCCCGGCCGACAGCTATTGGGTCATCGGCATGGGCGCGGACGGCTCCAACGGCGCCGGCGGCGCGCTGTCGCCGCAGGCCACTCAGGCCATCCAGGACGGCGGCGGCGGCCTCTACTAAAATTTCCAAATTTCGGAACGGGCCGGCCAGACCATGATCCCGAAAAGTGGATATCGGTTTTCGGAAAAGATCATGGTCAGACAAGAAGATAGCCGGCCCATTTCGCTTTACAGGCAGCGGTGGCATGCCTATGTATCGCGCCGATTCCGAAAAGAATGAGAAGAACAGGACAGCACGAGACCCATGCGCGCGGAAACGCTCAACATTGTCGACGAGATCAGGCAGGCGATAACCCTGCTGAGGAGGCATCTTTGACTGGGATCAGGCCATCAAGCGGCTTGAATACCTGAACACGCGCGCCGAGGATTCCAGCCTCTGGAACGACCCGGTGGAAGCGCAGAAGCTGATGCGGGAGCGCCAGGGCCTCGAGGAAGGCATTGCGGCGGTCAAGGGTCTGACCCAGGCGCTCGAGGACAATATCGGCCTGATCGAGCTTGGCGAGGAAGAGGGCGACGAGGCTGTCGTCGCAGAAGCCGAGGCCGCGCTTCGTTCCATGCAGGGCGAGGCCAAGGCCCGCCAGGTCGAGACGCTGCTCTCGGGCGAGGCCGACGCCAACGACACCTATCTCGAAATCCATGCCGGCGCCGGCGGCACCGAGAGCCAGGACTGGGCCTCGATGCTTTTGCGCATGTACACGCGCTGGGCCGAGCGGCGCCGCTTCAAGGTCGAGGTGCTGGAAGTTCATGACGGCGAAGAAGCCGGCATCAAGTCCGCCACGGTGCTGATCAAGGGCCACAACGCCTATGGCTGGCTCAAGACCGAGTCCGGCGTCCACCGCCTGGTGCGCATCTCGCCTTACGACAGCAATGCGCGGCGCCACACGTCTTTCGCCAGCGTCTGGGTCTATCCGGTGATCGACGACTCGATCGAGATCAACGTTTCCGAATCCGACGTCCGCATCGACACCTATCGTTCCTCGGGCTCGGGCGGGCAGCACGTCAACACCACCGACTCGGCGGTCCGCATCACCCATCTCGCGACCGGCATCGCGGTCGCTTGCCAGGCTGAGCGCTCGCAGCACAAGAACCGCGCCAAGGCGTGGGAGATGCTGCGCTCGCGGCTCTACGAGGAAGAGCTGAAGAAGCGCGAGGCGGTGGCCAACGCCACCGAGGCGTCGAAGAGCGATATCGGCTGGGGCCACCAGATCCGCTCCTATGTTCTGCAGCCCTACCAGTTGGTGAAGGACCTGCGCACGGGTGTCGAAAGCACCAGCCCGTCAAGCGTGCTCGACGGCGATCTCGATGAGTTCATGGAGGCTTCGCTGTCACACCGTATCGAGGGCGGCGCCGGGGAGGCGGTGGCGGACCTGGATTAGAGCGATCCGAGAAAAGCCAGCCTACTAGCAGGTGGCGGCTGGCAGGGAGGAAGACCTTGGCAAATCCGGAAAAGGCAAGCGTTCGCACGCTTGCCGGAAAATGCTTCTGCGGCGCAGTTTGCTACGAGGTAGCCGACGAATTCGTCTACGCGGCCAATTGCCATTGCTCCAACTGCCGCCGCACCACAGGCTCCGCCTTCAAGCCCTTCGCCGGCATCGAACGCGACAAGTTTCGTCTCACCGCGGGCGACGGCAAGTTGCTGATCTACGGCGATGCCAGCGGCCACGACGCGCATTGCGGGCAATGCGGCTCTCTGCTCTATTCATTGGTGCGGGAGGGCGCTTACGTCCATGTCGCGATGGGGACGCTGATGGACGATCCAAGCGTTCGCCCGAATGCACACATCTTCGTCGGTTCCAAGGCGTCATGGTTCACGATTACGGACGACCTGCCGCAATATCGTGAACATGTCACCGGCTGAGGGCCGGAACCTCCGTCAGCAGAATTTCGTTCTTAGGCACCCTGGTCGCAGGCTTGTCGTTTAATTCTCGTTACCCAAGTCGGCGCACCCTTTTCCGTGGCCGATGCTGAAGCTCCGGTGCGATCCGAAGGGCGCGCCCACTTCTTGCGCCGGCCAAGGAATCAGCTCAGCATTTGGGCTGGGGGATAGAAGCATTTATGGCCGGACGCGGCATATCTGCGACTGACGATCCGGCCACTGGGAAGACACGTTCCGGGAACGGGCAAGCGAAAACGCTTGATGCTCGAAAGGAACGCTTCGATGTCTGCTGCCAAGTCAAGATCGGCCCAAGCCGTTCATCCGGCCGGCCGACTCCTGTTTTCCCTGTTCGTCACCGGCGTGGTCGCGGTTCTGACTGCGCCTGCTTTCGCGCACGACGCCAAGCCTACGGCGGCCATGCCGCAGGGCTGGAGCTATCCCTTTGCCTGCTGCGCCAACTACGATTGCCGCACTGCTCACACGGGTGAGGTCCTTGAGAAACCCGAAGGGTATGTAATTGCCGGAACCGGTGAAGTTGTTCCCATGACCGACAAGCGGGTAAAGGATAGCCCGGACGGTGAATTCCATTGGTGCGCGCATCAGGCTGGTTTAGATGCCGGCAAGACAATCTGCCTATTCGTGCCGCCGCGTTCCTACTAAAGCATGTCTCCTGAAAGTGGGAACCGGTTTCGGGGCAAAGACCTGCAGCGAATCTGAAAGATCGCGACGCGCTTTAGGGCCGACCGCCGAACTGCCAAACCTGCTGGCAGACAGTTGTCAGGACCGCTTCTTTATGTTGCCTTGCCGCTAAAGCAATTCCGCAGCGGTTTCCGTCTGGAATTGCGTGATCCAAGGGGCGGCGGACGACGGTGAGGTGACGTTCATGACCATCAAGGGTAGCTGCCACTGCAAGGCGACGACATTCGAAGTGTCCGAAGCGCCGCAGACAGTCACGCAATGCACATGTTCCTTTTGCTCCAAGCGCGGGGCGCTCTGGGCTTATTACGTCCCGTCGCAATTCAAGCTCACCAGCCCGCCTGAGAACGTCTCCTTCTACCGCTGGGGTTCGAAAACCATCAAACACGGTTTCTGCGCCACCTGCGGCTGCGGCACCTTTACCGAAACGCCCGATTGGTCGACTGGTCAGCCCGACTTCGATAACCCGAAAATCAGCGTCAATTCCCGGCTGTTCGACGATTTTGACCTGGACAAGGTCGAAGTGGTGGTGATCGACGGCAAGAACCTCTGGTAGCACGCTTTGCCGTTCCGCTTTTTGCCGCAATTCATGTTACAAGGCATGCGGAAGGGCTGATTTGGCGCGGCTGCAATGGCCGCGATTTGGAGAGGGACCATCTTATGAAGAAGACCGTGCTCGTCGTCGTGGCGACGGCTGTGCTCGTGAGCGCCTGCACCACCACCGATCCGTATACCGGCGACCAGAAGATCTCCAACACGGCGGCCGGCGCCGGCCTCGGCGCGCTGGCAGGCGCCAGCCTCGGTCTGTTGGCCGGCGGCAATGATCGCCGCAACGCGCTGATCGGCGCGGGCATCGGCGCGCTCGCCGGCGGCGCGATCGGCGCGACGATGGATCAGAACGAAGCGGAACTTCGCCGCCAACTGCAAGGCACCGGCGTCAGCGTCACCCGCAGCGGCGATCAGATCATCCTCAACATGCCGTCCGACATCACCTTCAACATCGACCAGGACGCGGTGAAGCCCGGCTTCTATCCGGTGCTGAACTCGGTGGCGCTGGTGCTGAACAAATTCCGCCAGACCACCGTCGACGTCTTCGGCCACACCGACTCGACCGGCGGCGACGAGCACAATTTCGACCTGTCGCAGCGGCGCGCGCTGGCAGTCGCCAACTACCTCTCCGGCCAGGGCGTCGATTCCCGCCGCTTCGCGGTCACCGGCTTCGGCAAGACACGCCCGGTCGCTTCCAATGCGACGGCCGCCGGCCGAGCGCAGAACCGACGCGTCGAGATTCAGCTGTCGCCGCTCACCTGAGAGAAACGACTCACGACGGAGCAAGTCCACTAAGCAAAACGGCCCCGGAAGGGGCCGTTTTTGTTTGGCGTACCTCAAATTAGGTCAAAAGTCTTAGGCCATTAGCTTGCTCTAATTGATACTTTTCCAGAGCCATGGAAAGGACTAGCATCGATGCTGTTCCAGAGGGGATGAGGCGGTAACTGGCCGCGCCATCAGCATTTTTCCGCCTCGGTCTTGCACGGCCAGATCAAAGTCTGGGAGGAATGCATGACAAGAACGGCTCGCCTTGGGCGCTGCGGCGTCCTCGTTTTGACTGGTCTCTTGGGCGCATGGCTTGGTGCCGCCACGGCTCGGGCCGAAGACGCCAACAAGGCCGACCTCGAGGCCCTGAAAAAATCGTTGGCAAAGTATGAAGACTACACCGCCGCCCTCCGCGACCTCTATCTGTCGACCGAAGGCTGCGTCTACTACAGCGGCGAGAAGATACCGGGCACGATGGACTATCCGAAGGGCGCCATGGGCGTCCATTTCGTCAACGTCCCAAGTGTCGGCAAGCCGCTCGATCCGATGAAGCCCAATGTCCTGATCTATGAACCGACCAAGAAAGGCTTGAAACTGGTCGGCGTGGAATGGCTGGTGCCGCTGACGCCGGACGTCAAGGAAGCCCCGAGTCTGTTCGGTCAAAAATTCATGGGGCCGATGGAGGGGCACTATCCGCTGATCCCGAAGGAGTTCGTCCACTACGATCTTCACGCCTGGCTGTTCAGGGACAATCCGAACGGCATGTTCACCCCGACGAACCCGAAGGTGAAATGCACCAACGCCGAGTTTCCGATGCTGGAGAAACCAACCAAGATGATGCCAGGACCTATGTAGGGGCCAGCGGGACAATTCCATCAAAAGTGCTTCGCTGAACCCCTTTGGGCGAGCCGCAGTAAGACAACGGCCCCGTTTGGGGCCGTTTCGATTCTGCCGATGCTGGTATCGAAGATCAGACTTTCGCGTCGTCGCCGAAGCGACGGTCGCGTCGCCTTCCACTTTTGTTGGTTATCCTGGTCGGCTAACCGGCGATCTTCGGTTCCACAGATCAGGATCTGGCCGGCTGATCGACAATTGCCGCAACGATCCGGCGCACGATCGGAAGCACAATCAGCAAACTCGGAAACGCAACAAGCCATGATGCGCCCCATGCATACCACCAGGTCGCTATGAACCCGGTTGTCCAGCCTGTGCTGATTGACGTCGACATTGCCGAGACAATGCAGGACATGAGGATCGAAAGAACGAATGGCATTACCAGTGCATTGTAAGAGGGCGGTAGCTTTCTCAATTTCAAATCTCCTGGTCAGAAAAATAGGTAGGCGCCTGCGGGCAATCAGGCGATAGTCGCCGACTGCAGGGCCAACTCACGAATGAGGCTTCGTAACGAGCGCGGCTCGTGGCCCAGGGCGGCGCGCAATGTCAGGCTGTTGCCGCCGAGGCCATATCGAGCGTAGTGGTCATGGACCTTGGCCAGCGATTGCATCTGGTGGTCGCTGTAAGGGACACGGGCGTTCGCCGCCCACTGGGCAAAGGTCGGCTCGCCCGCGGCGATGGGGCGGCCTAGCTCCTCGCTCATCATCGAAACGATCTCCTCCCGGCTATGCATGCCCGCTGCGCATAGCTCGAGGGTTGCATAGGACAGTCGCGATTCGGTCAATGCGATCGCCGCCACTTCCGCGACATCGCGGTAGTCGACGCGCGCTAGCTTCGCCGTCTTTGGAAACGGCTCCGCGAAGACGCCATGCTCGACGACTGACGGCCAGGCGGCGGCAATGTTCTGCATGAAATTGGCGGGGTGCAGAATGGTATATTCCATGTTCGTCGAGTAGAGCGCATCCTCGACGGGCACCTTGCTGGCATGGTTCTTCAGCCTCGTATTGGTGGGCTGGATCACCGACGAGAAGACGAATTTCCGAACGCCTGCCCGCGCGGCTGCCTCGACCATGGCAACACCCATGGCGGCTTCGTCGGCGGCAAAGGCCGGTCCGATGTGAAAGACGCCGTCGACACCTTCGAGCGCGCTTTCGAGGCTCCGGCGATCGCGCAAATCTCCTGTCGCAACCTCGGATGCTCCGAACTGCCGCGCCTTTTCGACGTTCGCGGAGTCGCGGATGAGCGCTCGAACATTGGCGTTGCGGCGGACCAGTTCAGGCACGACAAGTCCGGCAAACCGGCCTGTGGCGCCAACGACCAGAACGGTTGGCCTGGGTGCTTGCATGACTATTCCCTCCATCGGTTTTGTCCTTTCGGGACCTCTGGTCGGGAAAATAATAAGTCACGAACTTCGGTACAATTATGCAGATTTGCGATAGTTTCTCTCGATTGTCGGGAGAAACTATGAGGCGGATAGATGAGCCGGATCGACGACTTTGAAGCTTTCATCGCAATCGTCGAGCATGGCAGCTTGACGGCTGCCGCGCGACGGACGAATCGCTCGCTGCAGTCGATCAGCCGGTCCTTGGCAACGCTGGAGGAAGCCGTTGGGGTCGAGCTTGTGCACAGAACGACACGCCGCTCGGCACCAAGCGAAGCCGGGGCGGCGTTTTTCCGCCGCATCAAGCCCGCCATCGACGAAATCAACGAAGCAACGCTTAAGGCTGCCAACCAGCGCTCGGAGCCATCAGGCGTCCTGCGCGTCGGCGCGCCGGTGCTGTTCGGCCCTGATTTCCTCGTGCCTGTCATCGCCGGCTACATGCGGACGCACCCGCGGGTCGAGGTCGACCTCCGGCTTTCCGATGAATTTGCCGACCTCGGCGCCGAGGCCCTCGATCTGGCGGTACGGATCGGCGATCTGCCGGATTCCAGCCTAAGAGCGAAACGCCTTGGGGCGTTGCGGCGCGTGGTGTTCGGCGCGCCTTCCTATTTTGCGGAGCGCGGCCGGCCGAGCCATCCGTTTGAACTTGGCAAGCACAGTTGCATCGTTCGTACCGTCGACGAGCGTCCGGGCGAATGGATGTTTCAGATCGACGGCAAGCCCCGAACGGTGAAAGTCGCAGGCACCTTTCGCTCCAATCTGATGACGCCGATCTATGCCGCAGCGATCCACGGACTGGGCCTCGGCTACTCGCCTCTTTGGCAGATCAAGCATCTGGTGGATGACGGCCGCGTTGAGTTGGTTTTGACGGAATTCGAGCCGGTGCCGGTGCCGATACACGCACTGTGGCAGGAAGGCAGATCATCCTCTGCCAAGGTTCGTGCGTTTCTGGATATGCTGGCATCCCGCCTGGACCTTAGAAACCTGTAACGGAGGGATGCCATGCAGTGGCGCGCCGGGTCGACAGCAACGCCGACGACCATGTCACCGTCTCGCGGCCACTTTGAAACACAACGAGATTAGGTTCGTGAGTTGTTCTGGAAAGAAAAGACGTCTGTGCGCGTCGGCAAGGACGCGCGAGACCTTAGCGTCAGACCTTGGCGACGATCCGCATGAAGGCCGGCACGTCGTCGCCGAAGCCAACGGTCGCGTCGTCTTCCTCCTGGCGATGGCGGGCAGGGCGGTTGTGATCGCGCTGGGAACGGCCGTCGCTGCGCTGCTCATTGCGGTTGGCGGAACCCTTGCGGTCGTTCTCGGAACGGATCGCGTCCTTGCGGGCGCGGCGCTCCGCAATGTCGGCGACCTCGGCGACCGGCGGCTCTTCGCGCGCCGTCTCCGGCATCTCGTCCTCGCCATGCCTGGCGTGACGCTCCTTCTTGCGCTCGCCCCGCCCCTTGCGATCCTCATCCTTGCGGCCAGCGCGGCGCGGGGTGCCGCGGCCACGGCGGGGCGAGTCCTCGCCTTCGCTCTCGGTCACGGTCGACAGGTCGCCATCATGCCATTCGATCTTGGTGCCGATCAGCTTCTCGATGGCGTCGACATATTTGGTGTCGGAGCGCGTCGCGATGGTGAAAGACTTGCCGGAACGGCCGGCGCGGCCGGTGCGGCCGATGCGGTGGACATAGTCCTCGGCATGAATCGGCACGTCGTAGTTGAAGACGTGGCTGACGTCCGGAATGTCGAGGCCGCGCGCGGCGACGTCCGAGGCGACGAGATAACGCAGCTTGCCATCGCGGAAATTGGCCAGCATCTGCATGCGCGCGCGCTGGTCCATGTCGCCATGCAGCGCGCCGGCGTCGAAATCATGCTTCAGCAGCGAGCGGAAAAGCTCCGACACCTCGACCTTGCGATTGCAGAAGATGATGGCGTTCTTCAGATCGGAGTCTTCGGCCTTGATCAGGTTGCGCAGCGTCTCGCGCTTGTCCCACGGCTTGGAGCCCGACTTCACCAGGCGCTGCGTGATGCTGGTCGCAGTGGAAGCAGCCTTGGAGACCTCGACGCGCACCGGCGCGTGCAGGAACTTTTCCGTGAGCTTGGTGATCTCCGGCGGCATCGTCGCCGAGAAGAACAGCGTCTGGCGCGTGAACGGGATCATCTCGCAGATGCGCTCGATGTCGGGGATGAAGCCCATGTCGAGCATGCGGTCGGCTTCGTCGATGACGAGGATCTCGACGCCGTTGAGCAAGAGCTTGCCGCGCTCTCGATGGTCGAGCAGGCGGCCGGGCGTCGCGATCAAGACGTCTGCGCCGCGCTCCAGCTTCTTGTCCTGCTCATCGAATGAGACACCGCCGATCAGGAGCGCGATGTTGAGCTTGTGGTTCTTGCCGTATTTGATGAAGTTCTCTTCGACCTGCGCCGCCAGTTCGCGCGTCGGCTCGAGGATCAGCGTGCGCGGCATGCGGGCCCGCGCTCGGCCCTTTTCCAGCCTGGTCAGCATCGGCAGCACGAAGGAGGCGGTCTTGCCCGTGCCGGTCTGGGCAATGCCCAGCACGTCCTTGCCGAGCAGCGCATGCGGGATGGCGCCGGCCTGGATCGGGGTCGGCTTGGTGTAGCCGGCATCGGTGACTGCGGAGAGGACCTTTGGCGACAGGCCGAGGTCGGTGAATGTCAACGCTTCTTGAGCGGTCGTGGCGTCTGAGGACAAGTGTTTGTTGTCTTTGGCTGGTTCGGGAAAAATCGCAACACGCGTTGCGGCAGGCGCCGCGCGCCTGCAAGATCGGGCTTGCAGTTAGGCGCAAGTCCGCGATTTGTCAACAGAAACGGCCCGGAAATCCAGCAATTGTGAAGACGTAACCTTAATCGCGATGCTTAATCGTGGTCTTGTCCTTGCGCCGGCTCAATAGCGGAATTGCTCTGCAAGAATACGCTCGTTCCAAGAATGGTTGGGGTCGAACAGCAACGTCGCCGTCGCGGTCGGCGATTCCCGGACCGTGACCGAGGCAATCGCCTTGACCTCGGTATGGTCGGCGGCGGCGTTAACCGGGCGCTTTTCCCACTCCAATATGTCGAAGCGCACCGTTGCCTTGTTCGACAGCAGCGCGCCGCGCCAGCGTCGAGGCCGGAAGGGGCTCACCGGCGTCAGCGCCAGAAGCGGCGCATCGAGCGGCAGGATCGGCCCGTGCGCCGACAGATTGTAGGCGGTGGAGCCTGCCGGCGTGGCAATCATCACGCCGTCGCAGTTCAGTTCCTCCAGCCGCACCTGCTCGTCGACGGTGATGCGGATTTTTGCGGTTTGATAGGACTGACGCCAAAGCGCCACTTCGTTGATCGCCAAAGCCGAAACGGATTCTCCGTCATGCGTGACTGCGACCATTTCCAGCGGGCGGATCGTTTCGGACACCGCCCTCGCGATGCGCTCATCGAGACCGCCGGCGCGATATTCGTTCATCAGGAAGCCGATGGTGCCACGGTTCATGCCGTAGACTTTCTTGCCGGTGCTCATCGTGTCGCGCAGCGTCTGCAGCAGGAATCCGTCGCCGCCGAGCGCAATGACGATCTCGGCATCCGCGACAGGCATCTGCCCATAGCGCGCCGACAAGGTGTCCAGCGCCGCGCGAGCGTCGTCGGTATCGGAAGAGACGAAGGCGAAGCGGCTGGTTTCTTTGCTCATGGCTCCCAGGGGGCGACCGCTTGCATGGCCGCGCCGGCGACGGCGTAGCATGCGGCGCAGGCCTCTGCAAAGGGCGGCTGCCGTGCCTCGAAGGGAAGGCGCAATCGCGCTTCGTGACAGGCGTGCAACGAATGTGATGACCGGAATGGTTAAGACGAAGCTTAAACACTCGTAAAGCCGGATCGATCATGTTAGCCGGCAGTGGATGGGTGGCGGGGGCTAGCCAGTCGAGAGACCTGTCTATTGCCGGTGACGCGTCTGATCATAGTCTTCCTGATGATGGGAAGTTTCGCCCTCATGTTCGCCGAACTGGTGCGGCATTCGGAAGAGATGAGTTTGCGGCCGCAGCAGCCCACGGTCTCCCGTTGCGGCGACGCCGCCGGAACGCCCTGTCCGCAAAGGGCGCTTTAAAGCGCGTCGCGATCTTTCAGATTCGCTTCATGCGCTTTAGTTTTTGATTTTACGCATGTCTTTATCCCGAAACCGGTCCCACTTTCGGGAGACATGCTTTAAGTCAGCATCGCAAACAGCGTCGGATCGTTCAGCTGCTCCGCTGCAGGTGGCAGCCGGCCTTGCGCTTGTGCGCCAGATACTCATCGATCAATTGGCGATAGCGCACCTTGCCGAAGCTCGGGAAATGGCCGCCATGCACGACCGAGACGTCGATGTCGCGCATGGCAAGCAGCGTCTCCACATAGTCCTCGATGTCTGAGTGGTAGACGTCGTCGATCAGCGGCCCGTCATAGACGATGTCGCCGGACAAAAGGATGCTCGTCTTCTTCTCAAAGAGCGCGATGCCGCCCGGCGAGTGTCCGGGCGTGTGGATGACCTCGAAGGCACGGTCGCCAAGGTCGACAACGTCTCCATGCTCGAGCAGGTGGCCGGCAGGCGCGGGTAGGATGCGGTAGCGCGCAGTGTCCCAGCCCTCCGGCCAGCGATCGAACATCTCCTCATTGGCATAGCGGTCGGCGACCGTCCATTCGTTGCGCGGGTCGGCAAGGATGTCCGCCTCAGCCGAATGCACGCAGCGGTCCGGGAATTCGTGATGGCAGCCGATATGGTCGAAATGCGTGTGGCTGGCGACGCAGACGAGCTTGCGCTCGGTGACCAGCGGTACATGGCGCCTGAGGCTGAAATGGCCAAGCCCGGTATCGAACAGCAGATCGCGGTCGCGGCCGCGCACATGCCAGACGTTGCAGCGGAAGAACGGTTTTATCCATGGCTCGTGGATCAGCGTGACGTCGTCGCCCATGCGGATGGTTTCGTACCAATCCGAAGCTTCGATAACCGGAAGCGTGCTCATTGCTCAGTCCGCCAGCAGGATGATGTCTTGAGCGTCGCATGAAACCGCGATCGTGTCGCCTGCCTGGACAGAGGCCGAAGCTGGAGCCTTGGCGATGAACTCCAGAGCGGGATCCAGCGTCGAGCTGGCCAGCACGCGCTTGAAGCTGCCTTGGAAAACGACGTCGCTGACTTTGGCGGTACCCAGCGCGACATCGCCTTTGGCTTCGCCGAGGACGAGGTGCTCGGGCCGGATGGCAAGCGCAACGCCGGCGCCGGCCGGCGAAGTGCCGGGCAGCGAGATCGGGCCGAGCTCTGTCGTGACCGTGATGCACCCATCCCGGGAATCGCCAACCTTGCCGGCGAGGATCGTGCTTTCACCCATGAAGGTGGCGGAGAAGCGCGTCTTCGGCCGCGCATAGACGCGCTCGGGCGAACCTTCGTCCTCGATGCGTCCGTCATTCATCACCACGCAATGGTCTGCCAGCGCCATCGCTTCTTCCTGATCGTGCGTGACATGGACGAAGGCGGTGCCGACGCGCTTCTGAATCGCCTTCAATTCATCCTGCATCTGCCGGCGCAGTTTCAGGTCGAGCGCGCCGAGCGGCTCGTCGAGCAGCAGCACCACCGGCTCGATGACCAGCGCGCGTGCCAGCGCCACGCGCTGTCGCTGGCCGCCGGAGAGCTGATGCGGCTTCTTGTCGAAGGCAGCCGCCAGGCCGACAAGGGCAAGCGCCTCGCGCGATTTCGCCGCGCGAGTCGCGCCGTCGACGCCCTGCATGCGCAACCCGAAGCCGACATTGCCGCCGACGCTCATATGCGGGAACAGCGCGTAGTCCTGAAATACGGTGGTCGTCGGACGCTTGGCCGGCGGCACGGACGTGCAGTCCTCGCCGCGAATAAAGACCTTGCCTTCGCTGGGCGTGACAAAGCCGCCAAGGATCGACAGCAGCGTCGTCTTGCCGGAGCCGGACGGCCCGAGCAGGATCGTGTAGCTGCCGGGCTCGATAGCGAGCGAGACGTTCTTCAGCACCGGGAGCTGGCCGAAGCGATGCGAGACGTTGCGGATGTCGACAAGGGGCGCGCTCATGCCGGCTTTCTCCGCAACAGCGTCAGTTCGAAAAACACCACCAGGACGATGGAGACGGCAAAGACCAGCGAGCCGACGGCATTGGTCTTGGGATTGAGGCCGGAGCGCAAGAGATTCCAGATTTCCACTGGGAGCGTCGTCTCGAAGCGTGTGAGCAGGAAGGAGATGACGAACTCGTCCCACGAAAAGGTCATCGACAGGAAAAAACCGGCGAAGATCGCCGGCGCCATCACCGGCACGGTAATCATCAGCAGCACCTTCCATTCGGCGGCGCCGAGGTCGCGCGCGGCGCGCTCGATGTTGATCTGGTGGTCGCCCATCTGGCTGTAGATGATGGCGAAGCAGAGCGGCAGGTTGATCACGACATGGCCGATACCGGCGGCAGTGAGCGACTTCGGCACGCCGGCCCAGTTGAACAGCACCAGCAAGCCCATGCCGATAATGAGATAGCTGACGGTGAGCGGCAGCGCGATCAGCCCGCGCAGCAGCGCCGAGCCCGGCAGCACGAAGCGCGCAAAGCCCCAGGCGGAGAGGAAGCCGAGCGTGACGGACGTCAGCGAGGAGAGCACCGCCACCAGCAGCGAATTGACCAGCGCCGAGGTGAGCCGCGTGTCGGACAGAACAGCTTGGTACCAGCGCAACGAGGGGCCGGTGAAGGGTGGGATCGGAAAGGAGGTCGCCTGCAGCGAGAACAGCACCAGCACGACCACCGGCAGGAAGATGAAGCCGTAGATCAAGATGGCGTAGAGCCAGGCGGCGAAGCGGACGATGGTGCGCATGGTCAGGCTCGCTCGATCTTCAGCCAGCGGGCGCAGGCGAGATAGGCGATGGTGACGACGGCCATCAGGATGATCGACAGCGCCGAAGCCAGCGGGAAATCGCCGCGGCGTCCGATCTGCATCATCACCAGCTGTGGCATGACCAGCTCGTTGTTGCCGCCGAGGATCTGCGGCGTGATGTAGTCGCCGATGCAGAGCACGAAGGTCAGGAAGGCGCCGACCATGATGCCCGGCAGGGTGAGCGGCAGCACGACATGCAGGAAGGTGCGCACCGGCCCGGCGCCGAGGTCGGCGGCGGCCCTGCGGTAGCTCGGGCTGAGTTGCTTGAGATTGGCGAAGATGGTCAACGTGAGAAGCATAACAAAGAAGTGCACGAAACCGGTGACGGTGGCGAAACGCGTGTTGGCAAGCTGCAGCGGCTCGGTAATGAGGCCGGTGCCGGTCAGCGCCCGGTTGATGACGCCATTCTGTGCCAATACCAGCAACCAGGAATAGGAACGCACGACATAGGATGTCCAGAAGGGCAGCACGGCCAGCATCAGCGCCAGCCGCTGCCAGCGCTCCGGCACTTGTTCCGCGAGGATCCAGGCAAAGGGGTAGGCGAGCAGGATGGAGATCACGGTGACGATCATCGTCACCTCCAGCGAGTTGACCATCGCCCGCCAGTAGGACGGATCGGTGAAGAACTGGCTGTAGTTGGCGAGCGTGAATGCGCCGCCCTCATGCGCCGTGAGGCTGGAAAGCCCCATGGCGATGAAGGGCAGCACGAAGAACAGCAACGTCCATGCCAGCGCCGGCGTGACCAGCGCCCAGGGCAGGGCACGCCCTTTGTTTGCCGCAACGCTCATCGGCCGGTTACTGCGCCTGCAGCATCTCGGTCCACATGTCCTGCATCTTCTTGTCGAGATCGGCGTTCGGCGCCGGATAGGCCTGGGCGCGGGCGAGGAACCCGGGCTGCTCATCGAAGCGCAGGATCTTCTTCTGCTCGTCGGTCAGCGCCGCCTTGCTGTTCGAGGGCATGCCCCAGTAGCAGGAGGACGTGGCAAGCCGCGCCTGGCCTTCCGGGCTCATGATGTACTGGATGAACTTCAGCGCCATGTCCTTGTTCTTGGAATCCTTGAACATGGCGAGCGACTGCGACCAGAGCACCGCGCCTTCCTTCGGGATCGAGAAGTCGAGCGCCGGGTTTTCCTTGGCAAGACCGGCCGTCACCCATTCGCCGCCGCCGACCAGTATGTCGACCTCGCCTGTGGCTAAGGCGGTCTGGCTGGCGGTGACTTCGCCGACCAGCTTGGCGTTGGCCTTCATCTTGAGCAACTCGGCCTTGAGCGCGGGCAGGTCGGCCTCGGTGAGCTCGGCGGTCTTCTTGCCGACGGCCAAAGCCGCCATGCCGATCACCGGCAGGTAGTAGTCGTATATCGCGACCTTACCCTTGTATTTGTCGCTGGTGAGCGATGCCAGCGACTGCATGTCGGCCGGATCGACCTTCGTCTTGTTGAAGCCGATGGTGTTGTAGCCGAACTTTTCGGTGATGCCGTAGCGTTTGCCGTCGATGACGGTGGACTTGTCCATCGTCACTTCCGGGAAGAGGTCGCCGACAGGCAGCTTGTCCTCGGGCAGCGGCTCGAACAGGCCCTTTTCGACGCCGCGCGGCACGTCGATGGAATCGATCACCATCACGTCCCAGTCGCCGGGCTGCGATTGCTCGACGATTGCCAGGCCGGCGCCGGTGCCCTCGAACTCCTTGACGTTGATCTTGACGTTGTTGGCCTCCTCGAAGGGCTGCAGCAGCGCCGGATCGGCATGGTCGCACCAGATCAGCGCGTTGAGGTCGGCAGCCTGAGCGCTGCCGGCGGCCACGAGCAGCGCCGCGGCCGCGCATGCTGCGACGAGGCGGGACTTCAGGGTGGAAAGCGGATTCCGGGCGTTGACGGTCATCGAGTGTTCTCCCTGCCTTGCTGGCTTGTTGGAGAAAACTTGAACCAATTATAAAATTGAGTCAATTATGATTTTCTGGCAAAGAGGCCGATATGAGCGGATTGCGCGAACGGCAGAAGGCGGACCGGCATCGCCGCATCATCGATGCGGCCACCTTGCTGTTTCGCGAGGCCGGCTATGAAGGCGCCAAGATCGAGGCGATCGCAGCACAAGCCGAAGTCTCGATCGGCACGATCTACAATTACTACCAGAACAAGGGCGACATCCTCGGCGCCATCGTTGCGCTGGAGGTCAACGAGGTGCTGAATGCCGGGCGAGGGGTGGTCGCCAGTCCGCCCGCCAATGTCGGCGATGCGCTGGACACGCTGATCGGCATCTATATCGAGCACTCGCTGAACTATCTGAGCAAGGAGATGTGGCGCCAGGCGATGGCGATCTCGACGCAATTGCCCGACAGCCCCTTCGGCCAGGCCTACACGGCGCTCGACCGCGCGCTGACTGAGCAGCTCCGCGCGCTGATCGCGCGGCTGCAGGAGATCGGCGTGGTTCGCGCCGATATCGACGGGCCGGCGGTGGGTGAACTGATCTTCAACAACATGAACATGATGTTCATCGAGTTCGTGAAGCGCGACGAGGCGAAGATACCGGAACTGAGGGCGGCGATCCGAAGGCAGAACCGGATATTGGTGGCGGCGATCGGGGTGTGAGACGATCGAGGCGAGGGCCAGAGCATCCCCTAACGGTTGATCAGCCATAGGATCGCCGAGAGCACGACGCTGATCAGTATTCCGGTGGTGATGGGAACGTAGAGCCTGAAATTCTCACGCTCGATCACGATATCGCCGGGCAGCCTGCCAAGGCCGATCCGGGTCATCCAGGGCCACAGCAGGCCTATGGCAACTATGCAGAGACCAACGACGATCAGTGTGCGCGACATGGCGGCATCCCGCCGGAATAGCATCCTGCCGGAGATATATAGAGCGACGGGTCTTGCCGGCAGGGCCAGGTGCGAAGCCCGCTCTGGTTTCGGCTATCGGGTGACTTTTTCGCCACCTAGACCGCGAAGGCGCTTTACTCCCCGAGATCGCCTCTTGCGTTGAAACTGAAATCTGCTACAACTTATAAGGGCATATTTCCATCTGGCATTGGGCAATCGTGCTGCTGTTGATCGGCGTGCCTGTTATCTTTGCCATCCGCTCGGCGATCAAACCGTCGCAAAATCCAGGCAGTTTGGTGGGATTTGGAGGCTGGCTTATGCTGCTGGCAATCGGTCAGACCTTGTCGTCGTTCCGCACGTTGGCTGAGCTGTTCTCCTCGAGCGAGGGCTACCAACAGCTCATGCCGCTGGCCAATGGTCCTTTGGCCGTCTGTGGCGAAATCGTGCTGTTGTTGGCATTTGCAGTGCTTCAGGTGGTTGTTCTCTTCGCAATGCTGCGGCGGAGTCCACGCTTCAAGCAGCTGTTTTTGTATCAGTGGATTGCGATTCCCGTGGTGTTCATCCTCGACGCTGTTTGGACGTCCACTGTTCTCGGCGTTCCGATGAGCCGAGTCGTTGCCGGAGACGCACTGGTCGCGCCGATCGCGTCGTTTGTCGTGACCGGAATTTGGGTTGTCTATGTCTACAAGTCCGTAAGGGTGCGGAACACCTTCGGCGGACTGGCGGTGGGTCAGGTTGCTGCTGCCTAGTAGTGGGCTGCTCTAGCTGTTTGCAGGTAGCTTGTGCCGCTGCGCGGCGCTGAAATCGGATCGTCCTCAAATGTCGGACAGATTCACCACCTTCGTGTCGTGATGCCTACCTCTATTGGAGCAGACGAGGAGACGATCGGAAAGTTCGTCTCGGGAGCTACAATGCCGCTTGGATTTCGCGGTCACCCGAGAGGGAGGAGATTATGAAATACCTGGTAAATTGGAACGAGCGGCCACAGGGATCGGCGATTGAATACGAGAACGTCCAAAAGCGCATCCTGAAAATCTTCCAGCACTGGGAAATACCCAGCGAGGTCAAGGTGCATGCCTTCGTGGCGCGGGTGGGCGAATGGGGCGGCAGCATGCTGCTCGAGGCAGATGACCCGCTGGTAGTCCACAAAATGTGTTCGACCTTCCCGGCCTTCCAATTCGACGTCCATCAGGTCATCGACGTTCCGGACGCGGTCCGCGTCGAGATGGAAGCTATCAAATGGCGGGATGAACTTCCTTCGTGAGCGGCGGCCGACAAGGCGGCGCATTCGCTGCGTATGCTGCCGCTTACTCACCAGGAAACCCCGAAGAGTGAGGCGCAGACGCGCCTTCGTCTGTCGACTTTCGGGACGGCCCGCCACCCGAAGCTCGAAGAGCGAAGGATGGTGCCCCCGGCAGGGATCGAACCCGCGACCTTCGGTTTACAAAACCGCTGCTCTACCAGCTGAGCTACAAGGGCACGGCGCTCCGGTAGCACATTCCGTGCGCCAGTAAAGACAAAACTCCGTTTTGGGTTGCTAATGGACCGCGTGGCTTAGCCGGCATGGGTGAAATGCGGCGCGTCGCCTCCTACATCTCTGTAAGGTGCAATCGCGCCATACGGGGTGCCGCATGATCAGATTCGTCATCATCCTGCCGCTTGTCGTCGTGACCTGGCTTCTCCTGGTGAAGGCCGTCAGCGATCTGAAGAAGGCCAACATCGACTGGACGGGCGTTGCCACCATCGCCGGCTTCATCGCGCTCGCTTTCTGGCTGCGCCACATCACGGGGATGGGGTGAGGGGAGCGAATAGGGAATAGCGAATAGCGAATAGGGCTTTCGGTTCGGCGCATGCCATTTCCCTACTCGCTATTCGCTATTCGCTATTCGCTCGTTTCTTCGAACCTTTTGCCGCTTCGCCGCGAGATCTCCCGGGGCGAATGGTCGCCTCGATCAAGGATCCAGGAGATCATCATGTTGAAGCGTACGCTTACGTCCGGCCTCGTTGCCGTCTTCGTCGCCACCGGCGCGCTCGCCGCCACGGTCGAGACGTCCTCGGCTCACGGCAACCACCACCACCATCATCACCATAATCATCACAAAAAGCCTTGGTGGTGGTGGCACCACAACCATCACCACAATCACCACGGCAAGGTGATCATCTTCCTTTGACGAGAAGACCAATTGTCTCGAAAGGGCGGCTCCGGCCGCCCTTTTTGCGTTCGAAGCAATGAACTGGCCGGGGGGCGACTGGTCAGAAAAATTGCTGGGCGAAAAAAAGCGAAAAAACTTTCGAACCTTTTCTTAAGCCGCCGCGACAGACGATCAAGAGGCGGATGGATCGCCTCGGTTAACGAAACCAAGGAGATCGTCATGTTCAAGCGCACGCTCGTTTCCGCCCTGATCGCCACCACTGTCGCCGCCGGTACGCTGGCCGGCACCATCCAGCCCTCGGCCGCCCACGGCCATCACCACCACAACCGCGAAATCGGTATCGGCATCGCTGCCGGCGTCGGCGGCTTCGTCCTCGGCAGCCTTCTGTCCCAGCAGCAGCCACAGCCGGTCTATGTCGACGAATATGGCGGCGGTTCCTGGCATGTCCGCCGCTGCATGGCCCGCTACGCCAGCTACGATCCGGACTCCAACACCTATATCGGCTACGACGGTTACCCGCACTATTGCCGCCTCTGAGAGGGGCCGGAACAACGACGGGAAGAGGGGTTGCACGCAGCCCCTTTTTCGTCTTGAAACAAGTGTTTAGAGTTAAGTCTTCGGGCCAGCGTCGAGGATCGGCAATCCGGCCGTGCGGCAGGCTGCGCCGACGACAAGCCTGCCATTCGGCGACCCGTCGCCCATGGCGACGAGTTCGAAGCTGCTTCCGGCATCCGGGAAAATCTTGGCGATGAAAGGTTCGTCGCCGCCATAGGCGCCTGAAGCGTTCCTGACAGTACCGCAGACCACGATCTCCTGGTGGCCGTTCAGCGCCCGCTCGCCGGCAAGCATCGCCCCGAATTTGGCGAAGGCAGGATCATGCAAGCGCTGGCGGATGCCGGTGGTGATGATCTCTTCCAGCGCAAGTGAGATCGGAATGGAATCGACGCGCTGGCCGCCGGCATCGGGTTGAGGCGCCGCCACGCATCCGCAAAGTGAGGCGGCGAGCAAAAGCTGAACCGTTTTCCGCATCCATGCCCTTTGGCATGCATTCGAACGCTCCGGCAAGACGATCAAGTCCGACGCAGCCGACGGTGTACAGCGATTTTACGAGCGTCTAATCTATTCCTCGACCGGCAACTGAGGGGAGGGTGGCTTGGACAAACAGGATCCGAAGGAAGACCGAGTCGAGCCGGTTTTTCGTAACGGCACTGTCACTATCGTCGGCATCCTGCTGGCGTTTTCGCTGGGCTTCATCACCCATTGGGCGGCCAACCCGATCCCGTGGCAGACCTACCATCTGGTTGCCGTCGTACCGATCCTGGTCGGTATTGCCTTGCAGATGCGAGCGCTCGCCATTCTGCTCGACATCAAATCCCTGCAGCGCACCATTCATGATCGCGCCAGCCGGATATTCATCGCCGGCCTCATCTTCACGGCCTGCGGCGTCGGGCTGGCGATCCTGCTCGATTTCTTCGACATAGCGGCCAAAAGCGCCCTGCCGGGCGCGTCCTGATCAACCCGTCACACCGCCAATCATCTTTGTCACTTCCGCCGCAGCCTCGCGTACTAGCGGGCCGATCTCGGCAAGACGTTCGGGCGTCACCCGAACGGTCGGGCCAGACACGGAAACGCCGCCGATCGGTTCGCCGAACTCGTTGAAGATGGCGGCGGCCACGCAGCGCATGCCGGGATGGCGTTCCTCGTCGTCGACCGACCAGCCGCGATGCTTGATGGTCGCGAGATCGTGGGCGAGGGCGGAAATATCGGACAGCGTCTTGTCGGTGTAGCGCTGCAGGCCTGCCTTGCGCAGGATGGCGGCCACCCGCTCGGGCTCGAGATGCGCCAGCACCGCCTTGCCGATGCCCGAAGCATGGAAGGAACTGCGCGTACCCGGCCGGAAGAAGGCGCGGATCGCCTGGTGCGTCTCGACCTGGCTGACGAAGACGACGCAATCGTCCTCGGCAACGCCGAGATTGGCGGTTTCGCCGGTCTTCTCCATCAATTCCTGCATGACGATGCGGGCGCGGTCGACCAGTTTTCTGCTGCGCAGGAAGGCGGCACCCATGCGGTAGGTCTCGACGCCGATCGACCAAAGCTGGTCGGTCGAGTCGAATTCGACCATGCCGTGGTTCTCCAGCGTCGTCAGCATGCGGTAAGCGGTGGAGGCGGCGATGCCGCTGCGCGCCGCGATCTCGCTCAGCGACAGGCCGCTCGCTTCGGCGACGATCGCCAGTATGCGCAGCGCTCGGTCGAGCGACTGCACCGAGGCCGCTTCCGACGGACCGTTGAAGGCGCGCGGCCGCCCGCGCTGGCGTTTCTCCGTGGTTTCCATGCGCGCATTCTGGTCGATTTCCCGCCAAGCGCAATGAAAAAGTTTTTCATTGATCTCTAAGGCGATTTTCTGGAAAACGAAAAGCGGAGTAAAATCAGTTTATAAGCGGCGTTTTCTAGAAATGAAAAAATATTCTGAAAAAATTGAAAAATCACAAGCGCGCTGGCATTCTCAAGCCAACCAACGAAGTGGAGGCTGGACATGGCCAGGATGCGCGCTGTCGACGCAGCGGTTCTCGTTCTCGAAAAGGAAGGCATCACCAATGCATTCGGCGTGCCGGGGGCGGCGATCAACCCGCTTTACTCGGCGCTGAAGGCGAGGGGCACCATCCGCCACGTCCTTGCGCGCCACGTCGAGGGCGCCTCACACATGGCCGAGGGTTTTACGCGCGCCAAGGCGGGCAATATCGGGCTGTGCATCGGCACGTCCGGCCCGGCCGGCACCGACATGATCACCGGGCTCTATTCGGCATCGGCGGATTCCATTCCGATCTTGTGCATAACCGGCCAAGCTCCCCGCGCGCGCCTCAACAAGGAGGATTTCCAGGCCGTCGACATCGCCGCGATCGCAGCACCCGTCGCCAAATGGGCGGTCACCGTCATGGAGCCTTATCTGGTTCCGATGGCGTTGCAAAAGGCGTTTCATCTGATGCGCTCCTCGCGGCCAGGACCGGTGCTGATCGATCTGCCGCTCGACGTGCAGCTCGCCGAGATCGAGTTCGACATCGACGCTTATGAGCCGCTTGCCGTCTTCAAGCCCGCGATGACGCGCGCCCAGGCCGAGAAGGCGCTTTCGATGCTGAACGAAGCGGAAAAGCCGCTGATTGTCGCCGGCGGCGGCATCATCAACGCCGACGCTTCCGATTTGCTGATCGAGTTCGCCGAAGTCACCGGCGTGCCGGTCATCCCGACGCTGATGGGCTGGGGTGCGATCCCCGACGACCACCGGCTGATGGCCGGCATGTGCGGCCTGCAGACCTCGCATCGCTACGGCAACGCGACGATGCTGGCTTCCGACTTCGTCTTTGGCATCGGCAACCGCTGGGCAAACCGCCACACCGGCTCGGTCGACGTCTACACCAAAGGCAAAAAATTCATCCATGTCGACATCGAGCCCACTCAAATCGGCCGCGTCTTTGCGCCCGACCTTGGCATCGTCTCGGATGCGGGCGCTGCGCTGAAGATCCTGCTCGACGTCGCCACCGAATGGCGCACGGCCGGCAAGCTGCGCGACTGGTCGGGCTGGGCGAAGGAATGCCAACAGCGCAAGAAGACGATGAAGCGCAAGACGCATTTCGAGCAGGTGCCGCTGAAGCCGCAGCGTGTCTATGAGGAGATGAACAAGGCGTTCGCCCGCGATACCACCTATGTCACGACGATCGGACTGTCGCAGATCGCCGGCGCGCAGTTCCTGCATGTCTACAAGCCGCGCAACTGGATCAATTGCGGCCAGGCCGGCCCGCTCGGCTGGACGCTGCCGGCCGCCCTTGGCGTGCGCGCTGCCGATCCGGATCGCGACATCGTCGCGCTTTCCGGCGACTACGATTTCCAGTTCATGATCGAGGAACTGGCCGTCGGCGCGCAGCAAAAGCTGCCCTACATCCACGTCGTCGTGAACAACGCCTATCTCGGCCTGATCCGCCAGGCGCAGCGCGGCTTCTCGATGGACTACGAGGTCAGCCTCGCCTTCGAGAACGTCAACCGGGCGGACGACCCCGAGGCCGGATACGGCGTCGACCATGTCGCGGTCGCCGAGGCGATGGGCTGCAAGGCGGTCAGGGTGAGGAAGCCCGAGGAGTTCGCCGGCGCCTTCAAGGAAGCGCAGCGGCTGATGAAGGAGCACCAGGTTCCGGTTGTTCTCGAATTCATCCTCGAGCGCGTCACTAATATTTCCATGGGTACCGAAATCGACAAGATCACGGAATTCGAGGAGCTTGCCGAAAGCCATGAGGATGCGCCGACAGCTATCGTGATGCTCGATTAAGGTCCGGCGCAGAGAAGGAGAAAAAGAATGCCGCGTTTTTCAGCCAATCTTTCGATGCTCTTCGGCGAGCACGAGTTCCTCGACCGCTTCGATGCCGCCGCCCGCGCCGGCTTCAAGGGCGTCGAATATATCGGCCCCTACGACCATGCGCCGGATGTCGTCGCCGCGCGGCTCAAGAAAAACGGCCTGACGCAAGTCCTCTTTAACCTGCCGGCCGGCGACTGGGGCAAGGGCGAGCGGGGCATTGCTGCGCTGCCCGACCGGGTACCGGAATTCCGCCAGGGCGTCGCCAAGGCAATCAGCTATGCGCATGCGCTGGGCTGCGAGCAGATCAACTGCCTTGCCGGCATCGCGCCGCAGGGCGCCGACCGCGCCGTTCTGGAAAACGTCTTTGCCGAGAACCTCGCTTTCGCGGCCGAGAAGCTGGAGCAGGCCGGCATCAGGCTGTTGATCGAGCCGATCAACACCCGCGACATTCCGGGCTTCTTCCTGAACTACACCGACCATGCGCTGGCGCTGATCGACCGCATCGGCTCGAAGAACCTGTTCCTGCAATACGACATCTATCACATGCAGATCATGGAGGGGGATCTCGCCAGTACCATCGAAGCAAACCTCGGCCGCATCGCGCATATCCAGCTTGCGGACAATCCCGGCCGCAACGAGCCGGGGACGGGCGAGATCAACTATCCCTTCCTCTACGAGCATATTGACCGCCTCGGCTATTCCGGCTGGATCGGCGCCGAATACAAGCCGAAGGCCGGCACGGAGGCCGGGCTTGGCTGGTTCCGGCAGTTCGCCGGGCAGGGCAGCGCGGCGGCTTAGCGGCTATCGCAATTGAAGTAGCGTTCCTTCGCGCCCGCCTCTGGCCTGCCGGCCATCTCCCCCACAAGTGGGGAGATCAGAGCTCGCCCCTGCGACGTTGGGAGATGTCCGGCAGGACAGAGGGGGGCGTGAAGGAACGCGGCCTAACAAAAAGCGGAGCAAAATCATGGAAACCATAGGCTTCATCGGACTGGGCATCATGGGCGCGCCAATGGCGGGGCATCTGCTTGACGCCGGCTATCCGGTCGTCGCCAGCGATCATCGCTCGAAGCCGCCGGCCGATCTCGTCGCCAAAGGGCTGAAGACCGTGACCGGCAATGATGCCGTGGCCAAGGCTGCCGACATCATCATCACCATGGTTCCGGATACGCCGCAGGTGGCCGACGTGCTGTTCGGCGAGAATGGCGTCGCTTCAGGTCTGTCGAAGGGCAAGCTCGTCATCGACATGAGCTCGATCTCGCCGATCGAGACCAAGGAATTCGCGAAGAAGATCAACGATCTTGGTTGCGACTATCTCGACGCGCCGGTGTCGGGCGGCGAGGTCGGCGCCAAGGCGGCCTCGCTGACGATCATGGTCGGCGGCGAGGACAAGGCGTTCGAACGAGCGAAGCCGGTGTTCGAGAAGATGGGCAAGAACATCACTTTGGTTGGCCCGAACGGCGTCGGCCAGACCACCAAGGTCGCCAACCAGATCGTGGTCGCGCTGACCATCGAAGCTGTCGGCGAAGCGCTGGTCTTCGCTTCAAAGGCCGGCGCCGATCCGGCCAAGGTCAGGCAGGCGCTGATGGGCGGACTCGCCGCCTCGCGCATTCTCGAAGTGCATGGCGAGCGCATGATCAAGCGCAGCTTCGCGCCTGGCTTCCGCATCGAACTGCACCAGAAGGACCTCAACCTGGCGTTGGAAGGTGCAAAGACGCTCGGCGTTTCGCTGCCCAACACCTCGACCACACAGCAGCTGTTCAACTCCTGCGCCGCCAATGGCGGCGCCAAGGAAGATCATTCAGCGCTGGTCAGGGCGCTGGAGCGGATGGCGGGGCACGAAGTGGCCTAGTAGCGAATAGCGAATAGGGAGTAGCGAATAGGGGTTGCGGGCCAGCAGGCCATCGCGTCCCGATTATTCGCTATTCGCTATTCGCTATTCGCTATTCGCCAGGAATTTCCTTGCCGCATAAAGGCTCACCGCCGCCGCGTTCGACACGTTGAGCGAGCGGATGGCGCCTGGCATGTCGAGACGGGCCAGCGCCGTCACCGTTTCCCGCGTCTTCTGGCGCAAGCCTTTGCCTTCGGCACCCAGCACCAGAGCGATCTTGTCGCCGGCGAATGTTTTCTCCAACTCTGCCGGCCCGTCGGAATCGAGCCCAATCGTCTGGAAGCCGGCCTCGTGCAATTGGCCGAGCGCATCGGCCAGGTTCTTCACCTCGATCTGGTCGATATGCTCGAGCGCGCCGGAGGCGGATTTCGCCAAAACGCCGGATTCCTGCGGGCTGTGGCGCGCCGTGGTGATCAGCGCACCGGCGCCGAAGGCGACCGCCGAGCGCAGGATCGCGCCGACATTGTGCGGATCGGTCACCTGGTCGAGCACAAGGACGAGCCTGGTGTCGCCGAGCGCGTCGAGGCGCTTAGGCTTGAGCGGCTCGGCCTCGATCAGCACGCCCTGATGGACGGCGTCCGAGCCGGTGATCTTGTCGATGTCCTTCGGCTCGACCATCTCGATCTTGAAGGGCAGGGCAGCGAGATCGCCGATCGCCAAGCGCTCGGCGGCGTTTCGCGTCACCAGCATTTTGTTGATCTTGCGCCGCCGATTGTCGAGCGCCGCCCGCACCGTGTGTAGGCCATAGAGCCGCACCAACCCCTCGGCAGGCGCTTCGCCCGGCGGCACAGGCTGGCGCGGTCGGAAAGCGGGCGCGCCGCCAGCCTTCTGGTCGCGATGCGCGCGCCTAAGCTTAGCGTAGTGGGTATCCTTTGGCGTGCCCGGCTTGTTGCTTTTGTTGTCGCTCATGCGGGCCTCTATAGCCGTCTCGTCCGGCTAAGGATATGGGCCGCGGCAATGAATGCCGAACATCCTCGAAAAACCCTGGCCACGCCGGTTGACACCCACCGGCCTTGCCGCCATAAGGCGCATCGCTGATTTCGGAGAAGATCTTACTTGGGCTCCGGATCGGCATGAATGCCTCGTTGCATGGCTCCGGCGGCAGACTGGAGAGGTGCCCGAGTGGTTAAAGGGGACGGACTGTAAATCCGTTGGCTTAGCCTACGTTGGTTCGAATCCAACCCTCTCCACCACTGCCGGCCCGGAAGCCCTGAAACGAAAAGTCTCGGACCGAAAGTGCATGGCGCTTTTCGGGTGAATCCGGTACTTCAGTGTAAGGCGCGGGTATAGCTCAGTGGTAGAGCAGCAGCCTTCCAAGCTGAATATGCGGGTTCGATTCCCGCTACCCGCTCCAGATTTCCGTCAGCATCGCTGATCGCACGAAACCGCCACGCGCCGTAGCGCGCAGCGCATTCGAAAGTGCCATAGCGCTTGCGGTCTCCCGAGGCGAAGGCGAGTCCATGCCGGATCGCAGCCGCTGGCGTCCGGCAAAGTCTTCGTCGAGGTTGCTCTCCTGGCGCCAGCCCGGCAAAGGGAAGGCTGACCGCCCCAGGAGAGGTCGGGTCACGGCTTCGGGCGGTAGCGCAGGTGGGTGACGTACGGCGACTGGACCGCCCCCAACTGCTCCAGCTCGATATGTTTTACGCAGAGGTGCTCGAAAAGGCGCGTGCCGAAACCGAGCATCACGGGCGCGATCTGCACCCTGATCTCGTCGACGAGCCCGGCCTTGAGGAAGTGCTGGGACACCTCGGCGCCCATCAGCCGCACTGCGCTGTCCCCGGCCGCGGCGACGGCCTGCGCGTAAGCGTCCTTCACGTCGGTGACGAAGGTGAACGTGCCACTCTTCTCGACCCGCGGCTCCAGCGGGGCGTGGGTGAGCACGAAGCACGGGGTCGCGAACGGCGTGTCGTTCCACACCCCGTAGCCGACGTCGAAAGTGCGTCGGCCCAGCACCACCGCGCCCGTCGCCTCGTGGCTGTCGCTCTCGGCTTTGGCATCGACCGGGCTGGACGAGCTGTTAGACAGCCACTCGTGCAGCCGCAGGCCGCCCTCACCCATTGGGTGCGCCACGCTGACGTTGGGGCCGGCCATGAAACCGTCCAGCGATATGGTGGCGTCAATGAGCACTTGTGTCATCGGCTATCTTCATCGCAGGGCCGACGCGCTCCAGCGCGTCCGATGGGAACTAGCTAGCTATGGTCGCGGTAATCCTGAAATTCGCCATGTCGTGAGTTTTGGGATTTCTGCGACATTCGCTGATCTGCACTGGCCGGAGGAAATCTAGTCTACCACCGCGCCGCCGGTGAGATTGATGACGGCCCCGGTCATTGACGCCGCATGCGGTGAGGCAGCGAATACGGCGGCATTCGCCACCTGATCAAGCGTGGGAAGCTGCCTTAGCATCGTTCCCGCCGCTACTCCCTCCATCATCTCCTCGAGGCTGATGCCTGCGCTTCGGGCGACAGGCTCGAACACATCGCGGGAGTGAGAGCCCATGGCCGCAGCCTCTGGAATTGCGTGCGACCGTATGCACACGACCCGGACACCGGCCGGAGCGAGTTCTGCCGCCAGCAGCCGTGTCATGCCTTCCGTGGCGGCACAGGAAACTCCGTAGCCGAGAAATCCTGTGCCGGGCATTCGAGCGCCCGGTGTCGATGGCATCATGATAACGCCCGAGCCCCGAGACGCCATGTGCGGCGTCACGGCTCGGGCAGTGATGAAGTATGCCGTCGCGTAGGCCGTGATCGGATGAAGGAAGTCTGCTGCCGACAAATCGGTGAGAAGGATGCCCTGCACATGATTTATGCCAAGTCCATTGAACGCGATGTCAATCCCGCCCGCCTTGGCAGCAACACGCGCTGAATGCAGTGCGACCTCCTTCTCGTTGAGGGCGTCGATGACAGAAACCTCGGCGCGACCGCCTACGCTACGAATGTCATCTGCGACCGCATCCAGCTTTTCCTTTGTTCGGCCAGCGAGGAAAAGTTCGGCTCCTTCTTTCGCAAAAGCGCGTGCAACTGCCCCGCCTATCGCGCCGCCGCCGCCGTAGACGATCGCCACCTTGTTTTGCAACATCATTGTTCACCTCGGAAACCGATTGCATTTCGCAATTGGTTTCTGTACCGTCAGTGATACGAAAATGCAATCGGTTTCGAGGTAAAGAGGGAATGAGCATTCCCTTTTGGTCCCTGCCCCTAGCTGTTGAAGGCCGAGGCGACCTGATGGTGCTGCGGGATCTGGCCGTTCGGCGTCAGCTTGTCGACGATGCCGGGCAGCGCCGTGGACAATTGCTGCAGCAGTTCCTGTTCGTTCAAACCTGTCCGCTGCGCGATCTCGCGGATGACCTGCGGGCCGATCGCTGCGCCAAGGTCGTTGGAGTTGATCGGCTGGTTCTGGCCGGTGCCGACCCAGGAATCGGCAACGCCGCCATGCCCGGCATCCTTGAGCTTGTCGAGCAGCCCGCCCAGTCCGCCGAGCAGGCCGCCATCGGCGGAGGTTCCGGTTGCGGCGGGAGTCGGTAGCGGGGCTTGAGGTTCGGCCGGCTGTTCCTCGCTCCTGCCGCTCAGCATCTTGCCGACCAGCAGCGCACCGAGAGCGATCATCAAGGGTTTGGTGATGTTGCCGCCGGGAACGGCGTTGTCAAAAAGGCCCATAGTGGATCTCCTATCAACCAAGTCCGCCCGGCGCCACAATGGCGCAACCGGGGGGAATTTCAAGCTGTCTTGAGCTTTTGACAATCATATGAAAATGATTGGCGCGGCGGGGATTGGAGGGAAAAATGGGCATCATCAGCTGGATCATTCTCGGCGTCGTCGCCGGTTTCATCGGCAGCAAGATCGTCAACAAGACCGGCCAGGGCATGATAATGGACATCGTGCTCGGCATCGTCGGCGCCATCGTCGGCGGGGTGATCTTCAGCGCCTTCGGCGCGTCGGGCGTCACCGGCCTCAACATCTGGAGCCTGATCGTCGCCGTCGTCGGCTCGGTCGTCGTGCTCTGGGCCTATCACCAGTTCTCCGGCAAGCGCACGCTGTAGCAGCAAAGCGCCAAAGCGAACGCCGCAGGAGCGCTAAGCCGAGGCCAGCCGTCCGGGCCGGCCACGGGCGGCGTGTTGCGTGGTCGGCGGGCCTGCTGCTAACAATCTGGCTGCCGTCCTTCGATCGGCCCTCGGTCAAACGGCCGGGTCGGGCACGAATTCGCGGACCTCTTGAGCACAGCGGCAGGCCACGGCGACTTTGGCAGCCCACTCCAGGGCCTGTTCGCGTGAGGACACATCGACGACACAGAAACCGCCGAGGTACGCCTTGCTTTCCGGGCCGTCGGTGACCGTCCCGTCGGTGGCCACCACGCTCACGTCCTCGTGGTTCGTCAGCCCGCCGCCGAACACCCACACGCCGGCGTCCTTGGCCTCCTGCACCACCGCGTGCGCTGCCTCGGCAACATCGGGCAGATCCTCCTTGGGGAAGGTCATCGCGCCGTCATCGAACGAAATCAGATACCGCGCCATCTCGGGCTCCTCGCGGGAGGAGAGTGACACGACAGCCCTGGCAAGGCCAGAGGTTGATCGGCGTCTGACCGGCGCAGGGCAGATCGGCTCGGTTCGAGTAGACGGGTTGACAATGCGCGTAAGTCATTAGGCCAGTTGCGGATCGGACAGCCTCAGGCGACCACCGCCAGACGCCGCCGTCTTTCGTCGAGCGACACGATCGCCAGGCCGCTGCCGATGACCAGCAGGATGCCGCAGACGGCAAGCGCATTTGGGAATTGGCCGAACACCAGCAAGCCGGAAATCACCGCCCAGACGGTGAAGCAGTAGTAGAAGGGCGCCACCGCGCTTGTCGGTCCGACGCGATAGGCCATGAAGATGAAGAAATGGCCGAAGATCAGGAACAGGCCGGCGCCGGCTATGAGCAGCAGGTGGCGACCCTCCGGCACCACCCACTGCTCGGAAACGACATGCGCGATCCCTGAGCCGATCAGCACGACCAGGACAGCAGAGATGGCGACGATCATGCCGGGCACCTCGGCGCCCACCTTGCGTCCGGCGAGGTCGCGCGCCGCGGCCAGGGCAGCGTTGCCGAGCGCCAGCAAGGCATAGATGGAAATGCCTTGCATGGTCGGCTGCGCCACCATGAGCGCGCCGACAAAGCCGAGGCCGATCAGCGCCATGCGCGGGGCGCCGATCTTCTCGCCGAACAGCATCGAGGATCCGACCAGCACGATAAGCGGCGTGATCTGCCCGAGCGCCGTCGAATCGGCGATCTGCATGTTGGCCAAGGCAACGACGTAGCAAAGGATCGCCGCCAGTTCGCAAACGTTCCGGCGCAGCACCTTGCGCTCGAATAGCAGCGGGATCCGCTTGCCATAGCCCAGCATGAAAAGCAGCGGCATGCCCCACAGCGTCGCGGCCGCGCCGCGCAGCAGAAGCACCTCATAAGGCGGCAGTCCTGCGGTCGCGAGCTTCATCATCGTGTCGTTGACGAGGTAGGACCCCGTCGAGACGATCATGAACAGCGGTCCGCGGATATTTGCCGGAATGAACTGCATTTACCGAAGAAATCAGAGGCGTGTCGCGGCGGCAATGGGCCAGTTCCGGGCGATCTTGCTGCTATCCGCAGGAAGCTGTTGATGAGAAGCCGAGGCGTCGAACCGCGCGCCCGTTTGAATTCGTCTGCGGCAATCCTATATCCGCGCCATATCCTGAAATTGGATCATAGGTTCGGGTCGAGCGCCAGAACGCTCAACCACAAGGCACTTGTGTTTTTCGGCCGTTGTCGCTAATCGCCCCGCATTCGACTGAACTGAAGGTCAAGGCCGCCCAAGGAAAGAGACTATGGCAAAAGGTAAATTCGAGCGCACCAAGCCGCATGTGAACATTGGCACGATCGGTCACGTCGATCATGGCAAGACGTCGCTGACGGCGGCGATCACGAAGTATTTTGGCGAATACAAGCGCT
>NZ_JAVIJB010000018.1:0-124007 GCF_033977165.1 Mesorhizobium captivum | reverse complement strand
TGGCCGTCCGGTTCGAGGCTCAGTCGCTTCCATCGCACAAATCTCTGTCCGTGCAGATACAAGGGGCGGCGCCGACTTCGACAGTCTTTCCGCTGTCCGAAACGACTGTCCGGAAGGACCTCGCTAGGATCGCATAAGCTGAGGTCCGCAGGCCGGCCTCACCTGAATTGCGCATACCCTAAAGGGGCACAACCTTCCCCTCGGCCAGCGTCACGCGCCGGTCCATGCGTGCGGCCAGTTCGTGATTGTGGGTGGCGATCAGCGCCGCCAGCCCCGATTGCCTGACCAGCGCTTCCAGCGCGTCGAAGACGTAGTGAGCCGTCGCCGGATCGAGATTTCCCGTAGGCTCGTCGGCCAGAAGCACCAGCGGCGCGTTGGCGACGGCGCGCGCGATTGCCACGCGCTGCTGCTCGCCGCCCGAAAGCTCGGCCGGCCGGTGCTGCGCGCGTTTGCCGATCTGCATGTAGTCGAGAAGCTGCGCCGCCCGTTCGGACGCCTCCTTGGAGGAAAGCCCCTTGATCAGCTGCGGCATCATTATGTTTTCGAGTGCGGAAAACTCCGGCAGCAGATGATGGAACTGATAGACGAAGCCGACATCGTTGCGGCGGATCGCGGTGCGTTCCTCGTCGGAGAGCCGGCCGCAGGCGCGGCCGTTAAGAACCACGTCGCCGGCGTCCGGCCGCTCGAGCAGGCCGGCCGTATGCAGCAGGGTCGACTTGCCGGTGCCAGATGGCGCCACCAGCGCCACCATCTCGCCGCGCCTGAGCGAGAAATCGGCGCCGTTCAGAATGGTGAGCTTGCGCGGCCCCTGGACATAGTGCCGCTCGACGCCCTTCAGCTCGATAATGGCTTCGGCCATCACTCGTACCTCAAGGCTTCGACCGGATCGAGCCGGGCCGCCCGCCAGGCCGGAAACACCGTCGCCAGGAAGGACAGGGCCAGCGCCATGATGACGACATAGGTGGTCTCGCGCGGATCCATTTTCGCCGGTAGCTGGCTAAGGAAATAGAGTTCCGGGTTGAACAGGATCCTGCCGGTCATCCAGGAGAAGAACTGGCGGATCGATTCGATGTTGAGGCAGATGACGACGCCGAGCAGCACGCCGGCGATGGTGCCGGTGACGCCGATCGCGGCCCCGGTCATCAGGAAGATGCGCAGGATTGCGCCGCGTGACGCGCCCATGGTGCGCAGGATGGCGATGTCGTGGCCCTTGTCCTTCACCAGCATGATGAGGCCGGAAATGATGTTGAGCGCCGCCACCAGCACGATCAGCGTCAGGATCATGAACATGACGTTGCGCTCGACCTGCAGCGCCGAGAAGAAGGTTTCGTTGCGCTGGCGCCAGTCGACGAGGTCGACCGGCCGCTGCGCCGCCTGCTCGACCAGCGGCTTCAGCGCATCGACATTGTCTGGATTGTCGACATAGACCTCGATGGTCTGCGCTCGCCCATCCATGTTGAAATAGAGCTGCGCCTCGGAAAACGGCATGTAGACGATCGAGCTGTCATACTCCGACATGCCGACCTCGAAGATCGCCGCCACCTTATAGCCCTTCATGCGCGGCGTCGTGCCGAGCGGCGTGACATCGCCTTCGGGCGAGATCAGCGTGATGCTGTCGCCGAGGACGAGGCCGAGATTCTCGGCCATGCGCTTGCCGATCGCCACGCCCTCGCCGGCATCGAAGCCGTCAAGCGCTCCCTGCTTGATGTTGCTGGAGACGATTGCGATCTTGGCAAGGTCCTCGCCGCGGATGCCGCGCACCAGCGCGCCGGTTCCGCCACCGACATTGCCTTGCGCCAGCACCTGCCCGTCGATCAGCGGAATGGCGTATTTGACGCCGGCAACGCCGTTGATGCGGCTCGCTACCTGCGCATAATCCTCCAGCGGCGAATCCAGCGGCTGCACGATCAGATGGCCGTTGACGCCGAGGATGCGGGTCAACAGCTCGGCGCGAAAACCGTTCATCACCGCCATGACGACGATCAGCGTCGCGACGCCCAGCATGATGCCGAGGAAGGAGATCGAGGCGATCACCGAGATCACCGTCTCCTTGCGGCGCGAACGCAGGTAGCGCCACGCCACCATGCGCTCGAAGCCTGAAAAGGCGCCCGCCGGCGATCTGGCCGCTGCCGCCGCTTCGCTCATCAGGCGATACCCAAGCGTTTCCCGGCCTCCGCGATCGGCAGCGTCACGCGTTCGCCGCTCCGACGGTTCTTGATCTCGACCTCGCCGGCGGCCACGCCGCGCGGGCCAACGATCACCTGCCAGGGCAGGCCGATCAGGTCGGCGGTGGCGAACTTGCCGCCCGGCCGCTGATCCGTGTCGTCATAGAGCACGTCCTTGCCGGCCGAAGTCAGCGCCATGTAGAGCTCGTCGCAGACGCGGTCGCATTCGGCGTCGCCCACTTTCATGTTGATCAGGCCGATATCGAACGGTGCCACCGCTTCCGGCCAGATGATGCCGTTCTCGTCATGGCTCGCCTCGATGATCGCCGCGACCAGCCGCGACGGGCCGATGCCGTAGGAGCCGCCCGAAGCGAAATGGTCCTTGCCGTCGGGCCCGGTCACCTTGGCGCCCATCGGCTTCGAGTACTTCTCGCCAAAATGGAAGATGTGGCCGACCTCGATGCCGCGCGCGGAAAGCCTGTCGCCCTCGGGGACGTTCGCCCAGGCCGCTTCGTCATGCATCTCGTCGGTGGCGGCGTAAGGCGTCGTCCATGTCTTCACAATGCCGCCGATCTCGGCATCGTTGGAGAAGTTCGTGTCCGCGCCGGGCACGTCGAGCGACAGATAGGCGCGGTCGCAAAACACCTGGCTCTCGCCGGTATCGGCCAGGATGATGAACTCATGGCTGAGGTCGCCGCCGATCGGGCCGGTGTCGGCGCGCATCGGAATGGCCTGCAGGCCCATGCGCGTGAACGTCCTGAGATAGGAGACGAACATGCGGTTGTAGGCGGCTCTCGCGCCTTCAAAATCGAGATCGAAGGAATAAGCATCCTTCATCAGGAATTCTCGGCTGCGCATGACGCCGAAGCGCGGACGCACCTCGTCGCGGAACTTCCACTGGATATGGTAGAGGTTGAGCGGCAGGTCCTTGTAGGATTTCACATAGGCGCGGAAGATCTCGGTGACCATTTCCTCGTTGGTCGGACCGTAGAGCATGTCGCGGTCCTGGCGATCCTTGATGCGCAGCATCTCCTTGCCGTAATCGTTGTAACGGCCGCTCTCGCGCCAGAGGTCCGCCGACTGGATGGTCGGCATCAGGATTTCCAGTGCGCCAGCGCGATTCTGCTCCTCGCGGATGATCTGGCAGACCTTGTCCAGCACGCGCTTGCCGAGCGGCAGCCAGGAGAAGCTGCCCTGCCCCTGCTGGCGGATCATGCCGGCGCGCAGCATCAGCCGGTGCGAGACGATTTCGGCCTCGCGAGGGTTTTCTTTGAGAATGGGCAGGAAGTAGCGCGACAAACGCATGGACTGGTCCGTGACTGAAAAATGGCGGCGCGGGAATCGGCGCAACCGAGGCTGTTTGCCCGGGCTTCATAGCCATTTCATGGCCGATTGGAAACCCGAATGCCCCAAAGTATCGGGGCCTTCTGCACCTTACCAAAAGGCCGTTTTTGATCACAAAGTGCCGCATCTGGCTTTTTGATCGATTCACAAGCAAGCCCTGCCGCACTATTGTGCAGTGCAGCACGATATTGCCCGTTTGAAGGCAAAATTCTTCGTGACATTTTCACCTGCCTTGGTCTAGTGTGCGCCGATAACCGAGAGGGCGGAGAAAAATCTGCTCTCCTACGCGGTCAAAGTCTTGGGAGGATGCGATCTAGGCGCGGTAACTCGCTGCCGCCGGACACCGGAAACGGATCGGACGCGTTTAAATTGCAAGGCCTCGTGCCTTGCATTTTTTTTGTGCAATCATCTGCTTAGCACGACAAGCTACCAAACGGCATTACGCTGAATCAGCGTTTGAAATCGGAAGCCGGCTTCCGATTTCAACCAAAACGCGCGCCGGCTAGTCAATACTTGCGGAAACTGAGTAGGACTTTAGTGGCCGGCCGTGTGACTAAAGTCCGGCACGATGTGCGGGATGTCGTCGAAGCCCAGGCCGAGCCCTCTCGTCAGGCCGTAGAAAATGCCGATTACGATCGCAGTGACGATTGTCGTGCGGATCGCCGCGCGCAGCATATGTGGCCCGCGCGGAGCGCTTGAGACCGTGCCGAGCGTCACGTCCTTGTCCTCGTCCTGCGTGCGCAGGCTGAACGGCAGCACGGCAAACAGCACCAGCCACCAGGTGACGAAGAACAGCGCTACCAGCGAAACCCAGTTCATGCCTGCTCCAGTTCGACCAGCGTGCCGAAAAAGTCCTTCGGATGCAGGAACAGCACCGGCTTGCCGTGAGCGCCGGTCTTCGGATTGCCGTCTCCAAGCACTCGAGCGCCGCCCGCCTTGAGATGATCCCGCGCTGCGAGGATGTCGTCGACCTCGTAACAGACGTGGTGCATGCCGCCCGACGGATTCTTCTCGAGGAATGCGGCGATGGGCGAAGCGTCGCCGAGCGGCTCCAGCAACTCGATCTTGGTATTGCCGACATCGACGAACACCACCGTCACGCCATGTTCCGGCAGCGCCTGCGGCGCACTCAGCCGCGCGCCCAGCAGATCGCGATACGCGGCTGTCGCCGCGGCCAGATCCGGCACGGCAAGCGCGACATGATTCAGGCGTCCGAGCATAAAGCGCTCCGCATTAGGGGAGTAAGGGAGTAGGGCAGTATGGGAGTAGGGAAAACAAGACTGAGAAGCAATTGCTCGTTCTTCCCTACTCCCCTACTGCCTTACTCCCCTATTCCCTTATTCGTCACCGCGTGACGAATACAGTCACCAGCGGCTTCTTGCCCCAGGCTTCGTTGGCGGCGCCACGCACGGCACGGCGTACGGCCTCCTGCACCAGGTCGAGGTCTTTTCGGCGCTGGCGGGGGATCGAGTCCACCGCGCCGATTGCCGCATCGAGCATCAGGTCTTCCAGCGTCTCGCCGCTGGCATCGGCCTCGGCGACGCCGATCGCCACCAGATCAGGGTCGCCGGCAAGCTCGTACTTCTCGTCGAGCACGACATTGACCGCGACATGGCCGGCGAAGGACAGCTTGCGCCGGTCGCGTATTCCCATCGCCTGGTCGGTGCCGATCAAGAAGCCGTCCTTGTAGAGGCGGCCGAACGGCACCTGGTCGATGATCGTGGCGGGACCGGGCCAAAGCCTCAGCATGTCGCCGTCGCGTACCTGCGCCACCTGGCCGATGCCCGACATCGACATCAGCGAACCCTGCGCCACCAGATGCGCCGCCTCGCCATGCACCGGCACGCCGATCTGCGGCCGCACCCACTCGTACATCTTGCGCAATTCGCTGCGGCGCGGATGGCCGGAGACATGCACCAACGCGTCGCCGTCCTCGATGATCTTCATGCCGAGGTCGATCAGCCGGTTCTTGATCTCGAGGATCGCCTTTTCGTTGCCGGGAATGGTGCGCGAGGAAAACACGACCGTGTCGCCGGCCGTCAGCGCCACCGACTTCATCTCGTCGCGCGACAGCTTCGCCAGTGCTGCCAGCGGCTCGCCCTGGCTGCCGGTGCAGATGATCACCAGGTTTTCGCGCGGGATGAAGCCGTAATCCTCTTCGGTGATGAATTCCGGCAACCCGTCCATATAGCCGAGCTCGCCCGCGACATCGATGACGCGCTTCAGCGAGCGGCCGAGCACCAGGCATTGGCGGCCCGCATCGCGCGCTGCCCTGGCGATCGAGACGATGCGCCCGACATTGGAGGAAAACGTGGTGACCGCGACCCGGCCCTTGGCGTTCTCGATGACGCCCTTGAGGCCCTCGCCGACCGCCACTTCCGACGGCGAATCCCCTTCCCTCAGCGCATTGGTGGAATCGCAGATCAGCGCCAGCACGCCCTTGTCGCCATAGGCGCGGAAGCGCGCCTCGTCGGTCTTCGGCCCGATCGTCGGCGCCGGGTCGATCTTCCAGTCGCCGGTGTGGATCACCGTGCCGGCCGGCGTGGTGATCGCCAGCGACATCGGCTCGGGGATCGAGTGCGCGACCGGGATGGCCTCGATTTCGAACGGCCCGATGGTGAACTTCTCGCCCGCCCGATAGATCGTTGCCGGGATCTTCGGCGCGCCCTGCTCGCCCTGCCGCTTGGCCTCGAGCAGACCGGCTGTGAACGGCGTCATCCAGACCGGCACCTTGAGCCTCGGCCAGATGTCGAGCAGCGCCCCGTAATGGTCCTCATGCGCATGGGTGATGACGATGCCGCGCAGGCCGTCGATATTCTCCTCGATGAAGCGCGTGTCGGGCAGGATGAGATCGACGCCCGGATGCGCGGTGTCGGGAAAGGTGACGCCGACATCGACGACGATCCACTCGCGCGCGTCTGCCGGCCCGTAGCCGTAGAGGGCGAAGTTCATGCCGATCTCGCCGACACCCCCGAGCGGCGCGAAGACGAGTTCGGCGTTTTCTCTATCCGCCATGAATTCTTTCCTTCCTGGCCGGTCAGGCCAAGCCGTTAGAGCAATTCCAGGAAAAGTGTGTCACCGTTTTCCGTCCGGAATTGCGCAAAAACAAAACTATATCCGCGCCGACGCGACCGCGCCGAAATGCACGTCGCCGGCCGCGATCGTCAGAACAGATCCGTCATCGTCGCGGATCACGAAACGGCAGTCCTCGTCAATGGTCTCGAAGACGCCGCGCACCACATTGCCGTCAATTCTGACAGCAACCTCGCCGCCGAGCCCGGCCGCGCGCGCCAGCCAGCGCTTCCTGATTGCGGTGAGCCCGCGACCGTCATCCCACAATCTGGCATTCTCGCTCCAGGCATCCGAAAGCGCCAGGAACAGCGTCTCGGCATCGCAACTGGCACCCAGTGCCTTGAGCGACGTCGCCGGATACGGCAAATCCTGCGGGTAAGCCACGACGTTGACGCCGATGCCGACAGCGACCGCAAAGCGGCCGCCTTCGAGCATCGCCGATTCCAGCAGGATGCCGGCGAGCTTGGCGCCGGAAGCGAGCACGTCGTTCGGCCATTTCAGCTCGAAGCGATTGCGGCCTTCGCTGCCGCCGTCGAGGCCGACGGCAATTCGGCCTTTCGGGACTATGGCGTCGAGCGCGTCCGCCAGAGCAAGCCCGGCGACGAAGCCGAGCGTCGCGGCAAGCCGCAATTCACCATTGGGAACCAGGAGCAGCGTCGCCGCCAGGTTGCCCTCGGGCGTCGCCCAGGCGCGGCCGCGCCGCCCGCGCCCGCTTTCCTGCTTCTTCGAGACCACCCAGAGTTTTCCCGGATCGCCGGCCCGCGCATGCTCCAGCGCCAGCGCGTTGGTCGAGCCGACGCTGTCATGGGCCTCGAGCCGGAACCCTTGCAACGCCGCGGTTGGAGCCAGCCGAAATGCCATCCGGTCAGAAGAAGGTTTTTGCGGCGGCTTCGGCATAGCTGCCGATCGGGCCGCCGATCAGCACGTAGAACAGCACGAAGGCGCCGCTGACGCCGAGCACGAGGCGCAGCTCGCTCGCCATCGGCACGAAGCCGCCGACAGGTTCGTCGAACCACATGATCTTGATGATGCGCAGGTAATAATAGGCGCCCACCACCGAAGCCAGCACGCCAATGATCGCCAGCGCGTAAAGATGCGCGTTGATGGCTGCGAGGAACACGTACCACTTCCCCCAGAAGCCGGCGAGCGGCGGAATGCCGGCCAGCGAGAACATCAGGATGGTGAGGATGGTGGCCATGATCGGGTTGGTCGAGGCAAGGCCGGCGAGGTCACCGATCTGTTCGACATTGCCTTCCTTGCGCCGCATGGCGAGGATGAAGGCGAAGGTGCCGAGCGTCATCACCAGATAGATCAGCATGTAGATCGCGACGCCACGCACGCCGGCCTGGCTGTTCGCGGCAAGGCCGACCAGCGCATAGCCCATATGGCCGATCGAGGAATAGGCCATCAGGCGCTTGATGTTGGTCTGGCCGATGGCCGCGAAGGCGCCGAGCGCCATCGAGGCGATCGAGATGAAGACGACGATCTGCTGCCAGTCGGCGGCGATCGGCTTGAAGGCGCCCATGGTGACGCGCACGATCAGCGCCATCGCCGCCATTTTCGGCGCCGCCGCCAGGAAGGCGGTTATCGGCGTCGGCGCGCCTTCGTAGACGTCCGGCGTCCACATATGGAACGGCACCGCCGATATCTTGAAGGCAAGGCCGGCAAGCACGAACACCAGGCCGAAGACCAGGCCGAGTTGGCGCTCGCCACCGCCGAGCGCCGTCGCGATCTCGTGGAAACCGGTATTGCCGGTGTAACCGTAGACTAGGCTGATGCCGTAGAGCAGCATGCCCGACGACAGCGCGCCGAGGACGAAATACTTCAGGCCCGCCTCGGTCGAGCGGAGATTGTCGCGGTTGATCGCCGCCAGCACATAAATCGCCAGCGACTGCAGCTCGAGCCCGAGATAGAGCCCGATCATGCCATTGGCCGAGATCATCAGCATCATGCCGAGGGTGCAGAGCACGATCAGCACCGGATATTCGAACTTGTCGAAATGCTCCTGCCTGGCGAAGCGCATCGACATGACGAGCGTCACCGCCGAGCCGATCAGCGCCAGCATCTTCATGAAGCGGGCAAAGGGATCCTGGACGAAGGCACTGCCATAGGCAGCCCCCTCTCCTCTGGTGAAAGCCAGCCACAGGCCGGCGATCACAAGCACCGCAACCGCAAGGCCGGTCACCGTCATCGTGTTGTTGGAGCGCGAATAGGCGCCCACCATCAAAAGCGCCAGCGCGCCGATGGCGAGGATCAGCTCCGGCGTCGAGAGCGAAAGGCTGGAGAGAAGGTCCGGCGTCATGGTGTTTCCCCAGTCAGTTCGCCGCCGCGGTCTGCGCGGAATTGATGGATGCGGTGACGTTGGTGACGAGCGCCTTCACCGACTGCGTCGTGACGTCGAACACCGGCGCCGGATAGACGCCGAAGAAGATGACCAGCGCCACCAGCGGGTAGATGATGACCTTCTCGCGGGTCGAGAGATCGAGCAGGTTCTTCAGGCTCTCCTTGGTCAGCGCGCCGAAAATCACCCGGCGGTAGAGCCAGAGCGCGTAAGCCGCCGACAGGATCACGCCGGTGGCGGCGAAGAAGGCCACCCAGGTGTTTACCCGGAATACGCCGAGCATGGTCAGGAACTCGCCGACGAAGCCGCTGGTGCCCGGCAGGCCGACATTGGCCATGGTGAAGATCATGAACACGGTGGCGTATTTCGGCATGTTGTTGACCAGCCCGCCATAGGCGTCGATCTCACGCGTATGCATGCGGTCGTAGATGACGCCGACGCACAGGAACAGCGCGCCGGAGACGAGGCCGTGGCTGAGCATCTGGAACATCGCGCCCTGCACGCCTTCCTGGTTCATCGCGAAGATGCCCATGGTGACGAAGCCCATATGGGCGACCGACGAGTAGGCGATCAGCTTCTTCATGTCCTCCTGCATCAATGCCACCAGCGACGTGTAGATGATGGCGACGACTGAGAGCGTGAAGATGAGCGGCGCGAACATCTCGGACGCCAGCGGGAACATCGGCAGCGAGAAGCGCAGGAAGCCATACCCGCCCATCTTCAGGAGTATGGCGGCCAGGATGACCGAACCCGCCGTCGGCGCCTCGACATGCGCATCGGGCAGCCAGGTATGCACCGGCCACATCGGCATCTTCACCGCGAAAGAGGCGAAGAAAGCGAGCCACAGCCAGGTCTGCATGCTAGCCGGGAAGTTGTGCGTCAAGAGCGTGGTGATGTCGGTCGTGCCGGACTGGAAGAACATCGCCATGATGGCGAGCAGCATCAGCACCGAACCGGCGAGCGTGTAGAGGAAGAATTTGAACGAGGCGTAGACGCGCCGCTTGCCGCCCCAGACGCCGATGATGATGAACATCGGGATCAGGCCCGCCTCGAAGAAGACGTAGAACAGCACGATGTCGAGCGCGCAGAACACGCCGATCATCAACGTCTCGAGGATCAGGAAGGCGATCATATAGGCCTTGACCCGCTTCTCGATCGCGTCCCACGAGGCGAGGATGCAAAGCGGCATCAGGAACGTGGTCAGGATGACGAACAGCATCGAGATGCCGTCGACGCCCATGTGGTAGGAGATGCCCGAATCCAGCCAGGCGAATTTCTCGACGAACTGGAAGCCGGCTTGCGAATTGTCAAAACCCTTCCAGATGAACAGCGACACCACGAAGGTGAACGCCGTCGTGATGAAGGCGATCGAGCGGATGTTGCGGCGCGCGTTTTCGCTGTCGTCGCTGATCGGCAGAATGAGCAGAACACCAACCAGCGGCAGGAAGGTGACCAGCGAGAGGATTGGCCAGTCGGTCATCAGAGCATCATCCAGGTGACGAGAGCGGCCACGCCGATCAGCATGGCGAAGGCATAGTGATAGAGATAGCCGGTCTGCAGCTTGACGACGCGGTTGGTGACGTCGACGACGCGCGCCGAGATGCCGTCGGGGCCGAGCCCGTCGATGACGGCGCCGTCACCGGTCTTCCACAGGAACCGGCCGAGGCGTTTCGCCGGCCGCACGAACAGGAAGTCGTAGAGCTCGTCGAAATACCACTTGTTGAGCAGGAAGCCGTAGAGCAGGCGGTGGTTGGCGGCGACGCTCCGTGGCAGTTCCGGCGAGCGGATGTAGAACTTCCAGGCGACCGCGAAGCCGATGACCATGGCGATGAAGGGTGCCAGTTCCACCCATAGCGGCAATTCGTGGATCTCGTGCAGGATATGGTTGTCCGGCAGTGTGAACAGCGAAGCCTTCCAGAACTCGGCATAGCCCTCGCCGATGAAGGCGCCGTGGAAGGCGATGCCGGCAAACAACGCGCCGGCGGCCAGCAGATAGAGCGGCACCAGCATCACCGGCGGCGATTCATGCACGTGATGCATGACCTCGTGGCTGGCGCGCGGCTCGCCGTGGAAGGTCATGAAGATCAGCCGCCAAGAGTAGAAGCTGGTGAAGCAGGCGGCGATGACGAGCAGCACGAAGGCGAAGACCGCGACCGCGTTGTGGCTGGCAAAGGATGCTTCGATGATGGCGTCCTTGGAGAAGAAGCCGGCGGTGCCGATCACCGTCGCCGGGATACCGACGCCGGTCAGCGCCAGCGTGCCGATCACCATCATCCAGTAGGTCTTGGGGATGAGCGTTCTCAGCCCGCCCATGTTGCGCATGTCCTGCTCGTCGGAGACGGCGTGGATGACCGAGCCCGAACCAAGGAACAGCAGCGCCTTGAAGAAGGCATGCGTGAACAGGTGGAAGATCGCCGCGCCATAGGCGCCGACGCCGAGCGCCACGAACATGTAGCCGAGCTGCGAGCAGGTCGAATAGGCGATGACGCGCTTGATGTCGTTCTGCACCAGGCCGACGGTCGCCGCGAAGAAGGCGGTGAAGGCGCCGATGAAGGTGACGACGGTCAGCGCCGAATGCGACAGCTCGAACAGCGGCGACAGCCTCGCCAGCATGAACACGCCGGCCGTCACCATGGTCGCGGCATGGATCAGCGCCGAGACCGGTGTCGGGCCTTCCATGGCATCGGGCAGCCAGGTGTGCAGCGGCACCTGCGCCGACTTGCCCATGGCGCCCATGAAGAGCAGCAGGCAGACCACCGTCAGCGCCGTGTGCTTGTCCAGCGCATAGCCGAGGAAGTTGAGCACGGCGGCACCCTCCGGCGCGCCTTCGGCCGGAAGGAAGGAGGCGGCGTTGGCAAAGACGGTGCCGAGATTGACCGAGCCGAACAGCACGAAGACGCCGAAGATGCCGAGCGCGAAGCCGAAATCGCCGACGCGGTTGACGATGAACGCCTTGATCGCCGCGGCGTTGGCGGACGGCTTCTTGTACCAGAAGCCGATCAGCAGGTAGGAGGCGAGGCCGACGCCTTCCCAACCGAAGAACATCTGCACCAGATTGTCGGCCGTCACCAGCATCAGCATCGCGAATGTAAACAGCGACAGATAGGCGAAGAAGCGCGGCCGGTCTGGGTCATGGTGCATGTAGCCGATCGAATAGATATGGACCAGCGCCGACACGGTGTTCACGACGACCAGCATCACCACCGTGAGGGTGTCGATCCTGAGCGCCCAGGCGGCATCGAGCCCGCCGGCCTGGATCCAGCGCAGCACCGGCACGGTGAACACCTCGCCATGGCCGAAGCCGACAGTGAAGAAGACGATCCACGACAGCACCCCCGAGATCACCAGGAAGCCGGAGGTGATGTATTCGGATGCCTTGGCGCCGAGCGAATTGCCGAACAGGCCGACAATCAGGAAGCCTAGCAGTGGAAGGAAGACGATGGCCTGATACATGGTGGTTCCCGTCAACCCTTCATCTGGCTCACGTCTTCGACCGCGATCGAGCCGCGGTTGCGGAAGAAGACGACAAGAATGGCAAGTCCGATCGCGGCCTCGGCCGCGGCGACCGTCAGCACGAACAGGGCAAACACCTGTCCGACGAGGTCATGCAGTGCCGCCGAGAAGGCGACGAAGTTGATGTTGACCGCAAGCAGGATCAGCTCGATCGACATCAGAATGACAATAATGTTGCGGCGGTTCAAAAAGACGCCGAACACGCCGAGCGTGAACAGGATCGCCGATAAGGTCAGATAATGCGCGATGCCGACGACCATCTCAGATACCCTCGCCCGACTTGACTTTGCGGATTTCCATGCCCGTCGCCGCCGTGCGGCCGACCTGGGCCGCGATCGACTGCCGCTTGACACCGGGCTTGTGGCGCAGCGTCAGCACGATGGCGCCGATCATGGCGACCAGCAGCACGAGGCCAGCAATCTGGAAGTAATAGAGGTAGTCCGTGTAGAGGATGTCGCCGAGCGCCGCCGTGTTGGAGCGCGCCGCGAGATCCGGCGTCTGCTTCGCCACCGTCGGGGCAAGCTGCGGCGCGAAGCTGTAGCCACCGAGCACGACGATCAGCTCCGCCGCCAGGATCAGCCCGACCAGCGCGCCGATCGGCGCATATTGCAGCGCGCCCTGCTTCATCTCTGCGAAGTCGACGTCGAGCATCATGACGACGAACAGGAACAGCACCATCACCGCGCCGACATAGACCACGAGCAGGATCAGGGCCAGGAACTCGGCGCCGGTCAGCAGGAACAGCCCGGCGGCATTGAAGAAGGTGAGGATAAGGAACAGCACAGAATGCACGGGGTTGCGTGACGAAATGACCATGAAGGCCGACGCCACGGCGATAAAGGCGAAGAGGTAGAAAAAGACCGCCTCTAATCCACTCAGCATGGGTTCCCCCGGGTTCCTGTCGGATCGGACATGCATCCTCTCCGTTGTCTTAGGCTTCGCCCCGCATCCGGGGGCCGAAGCCGCGTTTCCTAGCGCATGTTCCGATCGGGTTCAAAGACCCGATCGAAAGAAACATGCGTCACTCTTTCATTCCGGAGGATGATGGTCGAAAAGCCTGCAACTTTTCGGGATCATCCTCTTTTATTCTGGAGGATGATCCGGTCCGAAAAGTCCGCAACTTTTCGGGATCATCCTCTTTTATTCTGGAGGATGATCCGGTCCGAAAAGTCTGCAACTTTTCGGGATCATCCTCTGGACGAGGCTCTCGCGCCGCGTCCAGGCGTCAAATGTCAGCGATAGGGCGCGTCCAGCGCGATGTTGCGCGCCAGTTCTCGTTCCCAGCGATCGCCGTTCGCGAGCAGCTTTTCCTTGTTGTAGTAAAGCTCCTCGCGCGTTTCGGTCGCGAATTCGAAGTTCGGCCCCTCGACGATGGCGTCGACCGGGCAGGCTTCCTGGCAGTAGCCGCAATAGATGCACTTCACCATGTCGATGTCGTAGCGCACCGTACGCCGCGTGCCGTCATTGCGGCGCGGGCCGGCCTCGATGGTGATTGCCTGCGCCGGGCAGATCGCTTCGCAGAGCTTGCAGGCAATGCAGCGCTCCTCGCCGTTGGGATAGCGGCGCAGCGCGTGCTCGCCGCGGAAGCGCGGGCTGATCGGCCCCTTCTCGTGCGGATAGTTGATCGTTTCCTTCGGCGCGAAGAACTGGCGCATCGACAGGAAAAAAGCGCTGACGAAATCTTTCAGCAGCAGGGCCTTTGCGGCTTGGGCAAGAGCAGACATCACGCAAATCCCGTGATCTTGAGGAAGGCCGCGGTGGCCACGACCATGAACAGCGAGATCGGCAGGAAGACCTTCCAGCCCAGCCGCATCAACTGGTCGTAGCGGTAGCGCGGCACGAACGCCTTCACCATCGAGAACATGAAGAACACCAGGCAGACCTTGAGCACGAACCAGATCAGGCCCGGCACCCAGGTGAAGGGCGCGAAGTCGAACGGTGGCAGCCAGCCGCCGAGGAAGAGGATGGTAGCCAACGCACACATCAGCACGACCGCGACATACTCGCCAAGGAAGAAGAGCAGGAACGGCGTCGACGAGTATTCAACCATGTGGCCGGCGACGAGTTCCGATTCCGCTTCCACCAGGTCGAACGGCGGGCGGTTCGTCTCGGCCAGCGCCGAGATGAAGAACACGATGAACATCGGGAACAGCGACAGCCAGTGCCAGTCGAGGAAGGTGTTGGGCAGGCCGAGCTTGGTGCCCAGGCCATCCTGCTGCGACAGCACGATGTCGGAAAGGTTCAGCGAGCCGACGCAGAGCAGCACGGTGACGATGACGAAGCCGATCGAGACTTCGTAGGACACCATCTGTGCCGCCGAGCGCAGCGCGCCGAGGAACGGATATTTCGAGTTCGATGCCCAGCCACCCATGATCACGCCATAGACCTCGAGCGAGGAGATGGCGAATACATAGAGGATGCCGACATTGATGTTGGCGATCGCCCAGCCTTGACTGACCGGGATGACGGCCCAGGCCGAGATCGCCAGCACCGCTGACACCAGCGGTGCCAGCAGGAAGACGCCCTTGTTCGCGCCGGACGGGATCACCGGCTCCTTGAAGACGAATTTCAATAGGTCGGCGAAGGCCTGCAGTGTGCCCCAGGGGCCGACGACATTCGGGCCGCGGCGCAGCTGAACCGCCGCCCAGATCTTGCGGTCGGCATAGAGAACATAAGCCACGAAGATCAGAAGGACGACGATCAGCACGACCGACTTCAGGAGGATCAGCAGCGCCGGCAGCACGTAGAAGGAGAAGAAGGTGTCCATGCTTATTCCGCCGCCTGCTTGAAGCCGCTCTTGGCCAGCGCCGAGCATTCGGCCATTACGGCCGAGGCCCGCGCGATCGGGTTGGTCAGATAGAAGTCCTTCACCGGCGAGGTGAAAGTGCCCTTGTTGAGCCGCCCGCCAAGCTTCGCCGCCTTGGCGAGGTCGTCGGCGCTGCCGGCCAGGACCTGGTCGATACGGGCGAGATGCGGATATTCGCCATAGAGCTTGGCGCGCAGCTGCGCCAGCGAATCGAACGGCAGCTTCTTGCCGAGCACGTCAGACAGTGCCCTGAGAATCGCCCAGTCCTCGCGCGCCTCGCCTGGCGCGAAGCCTGCGCGGTTGGTCTGCTGCACGCGCCCTTCCGTATTGACATAGGTGCCGGATTTTTCGGTGTAGGCGGCGGCCGGCAGGATGACGTTGGCCCGATGCGCGCCGGCATCGCCATGCGTGCCGATATAAACGACGAAGGCGTTGCCGGTCTTGGCCATTTCGATCTCGTCGGCGCCGAGCAGGAAGAGCACGTCAGTCTCGCCCAGCATACCGGCGACATTCTTGCCGCCCTCGCCCGGCACGAAGCCGACGTCGAGCCCGCCGACGCGGCCGGCGGCGTTGTGCAGCACCGCGAAGCCGTTCCAGTCGGCCGTGACGGCATTGACCGCTGCAGCGAGCTTGGCCGCCTGGCCGAGCACCGCCGCGCCGTCCGAGCGCGCCAGCGCGCCCTGGCCGATGATGATCAGCGGATGCGTCGCCTTCTTCAGCACCTCGAAGAACTTGCCGTTGCCGTCGGCGAGGTCCTTCAAGGATTCGGGCCCGGCGCCGATGAGCTCATAGTCATAACGCGTGTCGCCGATCTCGCCGATGACGCCTGCCGGCAGGTTGCCGACGCGCCAGCGCTTGCGGATGCGGGCGTTGAGCACCGAGGCCTCGAAGCGCGGATTGGCGCCGATGATCAGCACCGCATCGGCCTGCTCGATGCCTTCGATGGTCGGATTGAAGATATAGCTGGCGCGGCCTAGCGACGGATCGAGCGCTGCGCCATCCTGGCGGCAGTCGATGTTCTTCGAGCCGAGCGCGCCCATCAGAAGCTTGAGCGCATAGATCTCCTCGACCGCGGCGAGGTCGCCGGCGATGGCGCCGATACGCTCGGGCGCGGTCTTGCCAACCTCGTCCTTGATCGCCGCGAAAGCTTCCGCCCAGCTTGCCGGCACGAGCTTGCCATCCTTGCGCACATAGGGGCGGTCGAGGCGCTGCGTGCGCAGGCCGTCCCAGATGAAGCGGGTCTTGTCGGAAATCCACTCCTCGTTCACCGCCTCGTTGACGCGCGGCAGGATCCGCATCACCTCACGGCCTCTCGAATCGACGCGGATCGCCGAGCCCACGGCGTCCATGACGTCGATCGATTCCGTCTTGGTCAGTTCCCACGGCCGCGCCTGGAAGGCGAACGGCTTGGAGGTCAGCGCGCCGACCGGGCAGAGATCGATGACGTTGCCCTGCAGCTCCGACGTCATCGCCTCTTCGAGATAGGTGGTGATCTCGGCGTCCTCGCCGCGGCCGATCAGGCCGAGCTCGGAAATGCCGGCGACCTCGGTGGTGAAGCGGACGCAGCGCGTGCAGTGGATGCAGCGGTTCATCACCGTCTTCACCAGCGGGCCGATATATTTGTCTTCGACCGCGCGCTTGTTCTCGTGATAGCGCGAGGAGTCGACGCCGAAGGCCATCGCCTGATCCTGCAGGTCGCACTCGCCGCCCTGGTCGCAGATCGGGCAGTCGAGCGGATGGTTGATCAGCAGGAACTCCATCACGCCTTCGCGAGCCTTCTTGACCATCGGCGTGTTGGTGAAGATCTCCGGCGGCTCGCCGTTCGGGCCTGGGCGCAGGTCGCGCACGCCCATGGCGCAGGAGGCCTGCGGCTTGGGCGGACCGCCCTTCACCTCGATCAGGCACATGCGGCAATTTCCGGCGATCGACAGCCGTTCATGGAAGCAGAAGCGCGGCACTTCCGCGCCGGCGTCCTCGGCCGCCTGCAGCAGCGTGTAGTGGTCGGGTACCGTAATCTCTTTCCCGTCGACCTTGAGCTTTGCCATTCGCCTCAAACCCTCGCGGATTTCCCGCAATCTCTCTTTCCGGACGCGACCGATGCCGCGTCCGGCACTTCATTTCAACTTTTCGCGACCAGCGCCGCCGCCTGGGCAGTCCAGTCGTCGCGGCCGATGCGGCCGGCAAGCGACAGATAGTCTTCGACCCAGGCGATCTCTTCCGACGTCCAGGCGGCGATCTGGCCATAGGTCCAGATGCCGAGGCCGTTCAGCACTTTCTCCAGCTTCGGCCCGATGCCTGAAATCGCCTTCAGGTCAGACGGCTTCGCCGGCTTGTCGATTGCCTTGGGCTGCCTGAAATCCTCGGGCATCAGCCCGGTGGCAGCCGCTTCCGCAACCGTGTCGGCGCCTGTTGAGTCGAGTGCCTTCTCGGCTGTGGTCGCTGCAATGTCGGTCACGTCCCGGGCGAAGGTCTGCGCCTCGGCGATCAGCGTGTCGGTCGCCTTTCGGGCCTTGGAGGAGTTGGCCGCGGCTTCGGTCTGCGCCTCAAGGTCATCGAAGAACGGCTGGAACATGCGCTGCGAGGCTTCGAGCGCTCCAGTGAACGCGCCCATCCACATGCCGACGGCATGGTTGGCAAGACCTATGCCGAGCGCCGACATCGCGGCCGCGCCCGCGACGGGATGCGCCATGAGGTTGACGGCGCTGGCCATCTCCCTCGGCATCATCTTTGTCAGGTCCTGGTTCATCTTCTCGAGTTGGTCCAAATAAGGCATCAGCGGGTAGGCTATCGAATACGGCGCCATAGACATCTCCTGGTCGTTTCTTCGTACGCCCCGCCCCGTCCCGGGCGAATGCCCGTCTTCACATATTATTCCGCCGCCACCATCACCGGCTCGACCCGGTGCGCGTTGCGCGAAAATTCGTCGATGCGGCGCTCCACCTCGCCGCGGAAGTGCCGCATAAGGCCCTGGATCGGCCAGGCCGCCGCGTCGCCCAGCGCGCAGATCGTGTGGCCCTCGACCTGCTTGGTTACGTCGAGCAGCATGTCGATCTCGCGCTTCTGTGCCTCGCCGCGCACCAGCCGCTCCATCACCCGCCACATCCAGCCGGTGCCTTCGCGGCACGGCGTGCACTGGCCGCAGCTCTCATGCTTGTAGAAGTAGGAAAGCCTGGCGATCGCCTTCACGATATCGGTCGACTTGTCCATGACGATGACGGCCGCCGTGCCGAGGCCGGATTTGAGATCGCGCAGCGCGTCGAAATCCATCGGCGCGTCGATGATCTGCTCGGCCGGCACCAGCGGCACCGAGGCGCCGCCCGGAATGACCGCGAGCAGATTGTCCCAGCCGCCGCGGATGCCGCCGCAATGCGTCTCGATCAGCTCGCGGAACGGGATCGACATCGCCTCCTCGACGGTGCACGGATTGTTGACGTGGCCGGAGACGCAGAACAGCTTGGTGCCGGCATTGTTCGGCCGGCCGAAGGACGAGAACCAGGCAGCGCCCCGGCGCAGGATGGCCGGCGCTACGGCGATCGATTCGACGTTATTGACGGTGGTCGGGCAGCCATAGAGGCCGACATTGGCCGGGAATGGCGGCTTCAGCCGCGGCTGGCCCTTCTTGCCTTCGAGGCTTTCGAGCAGCGCCGTCTCCTCGCCGCAGATATAGGCGCCGGCGCCATGGTGCATATAGATGTCGAAGTCGTAGCCGGACGTGTTGTTCTTGCCGATGAGGTTCGCCTCATAGGCCTCGTCGATGGCGCGCTGCAGCGCCTCGCGCTCGCGGATGAACTCGCCGCGCACATAGATGTAGGCAGCGATTGCGCCCATGGCGAAGCCGGCAACCAGCGCACCCTCGACCAGCGTGTGCGGATCGTTGCGCAGGATGTCGCGATCCTTGCAGGTGCCGGGCTCGGATTCGTCGGCATTGATGACCAGATAGCTCGGCCGGCCGTCGCTCTGCTTGGGCATGAACGACCATTTGAGGCCCGTCGGGAAGCCGGCGCCGCCGCGGCCGCGCAGGCCGCTTGCCTTCATCTCGTTGACGATCCAGTCGCGCCCCTTGGCGATGAGGCCGGGCGTGTCGTCCCAGATGCCGCGCGCCTGCGCTCCGGCCAATGACTTGTCGAAGAGGCCGTAGATGTTGGTGAAGATGCGGTCTTTGTCCTGAAGCATGGTTCGTCCCTCAGACCGGCTTCTTGCCGAAGACGCGGATGTATTCGGCGACACCGCCCTTGGCGAGCGCCTTGGCCTGCTTCACCCAGTCGTCTCGCTCGATGCGTCCGCGGAAGTTGAGATAGCCGTCGACCCATTCGCGCTCGGCCTTCTTCCACGCGGCGACCTGGGCGAAGGTGTAGATGCCCAATGAATGCAAGGTGCTCTCGATCTTCGGTCCGACGCCCGAGATCAGCTTGAGATCGTCGACCGTTGCCGGGCGCTCGATGCCGGCCGGGCGGTTCTTGTCCTCGAGCGACGGCTTCGCCGTTTTGGCGGCGGGCTGCTTGGTCTCGGGCGACTTGAAGGCGGAAGCCGGTTCGGCCTTGATCGTCGGCCCGCTGCGCGGCTTCGAAACCCCTTCGACTTCCGGAGAAGCCAGGTTGGCGTTGGCGGCGGAATGGCGGGGCGCCCTGACGCTGGCCGCCTTCTCGGTGGCCGGCGAAACCTTTACCGGCGACGGCGTCTTCAGCGCCGGGCTGGTTTCGGGCGCATCCGTCTTCGGCTTGCTGGATTTCGACGGCCCGACCGGAGCCGATGGCGCCGGCGCGGCGGGCGCCTGCGAGACGACGGCGGCTGGCGCGGCTGCCGGTGCAGCAGCGGCGGCCTCTCTGGCCGCCTTCGCCGCGGCCTTGGCTTCCTTGTCGCGGGTCGACTTCAGAATTGCCTTCTCGCTCTTCAGCGTCGTCAGCCCCGTCGCCGGCTCCGAGCCGGTGCGGCCATTCTGGGGGCCGGGCTTTACAGTGGCGCCTTTGCCGGCCTCATAGAGATCGATGATCTCGGCCAGCCGCTCCGGCGTCAGGTCTTCAAAAGTGTCTTTGAATATCATGACCATCGGCGCGTTGACGCAGGCGCCGAGGCATTCGACCTCCTCCCACGACAGCGTGCCCTTGTCATTGGTGTGGAACTGGTCGTGATGGATCTTCGAGCGGCAGACATCCATCAGCGCTTCCGAGCCGCGCAGCATGCAGGGCGTGGTGCCGCAGACCTGGATATGCGCGCGGGTGCCGACCGGATTGAGCTGGTATTGCGTGTAGAAGGTCGCGACCTCGAGGCCGCGGATGCGCGGCATGCCGAGCATGTCGGAGATGGCCTCGATTGCCGCCTTCGTGACCCAGCCTTCCTGCTCCTGCGCCAGCATCAGCAAGGGAATGATGGCCGACTGCTCGCGTCCCTTGGGATATTTGGCGATCCACTGCTTGGCCGCCGCCGTGTTCGCCTTGTTGAAGGCGAAGGAAGCTGGCTGGACGCTGGCATCTGCGAGACGGCGGACTGACATTTTAGCGATCGACCTCACCAAACACGATGTCGAGGGAGCCAAGCACGGCGGTGACGTCGGCCAGCATGTGGCCGCGGCACAGGAAATCCATGGCCTGCAGATGCGCGAAGCCTGGCGCGCGCAGCTTGCAGCGATAGGGCTTGTTGGTGCCGTCGGAGACAAGATAGACGCCGAACTCGCCCTTCGGCGCCTCGACGGCCGCATAGACCTCACCCGCCGGAACGCGATAGCCCTCGGTATAGAGCTTGAAGTGATGGATCAGCGCTTCCATCGAACGCTTCATCGCCGCGCGCTTCGGCGGCACGACCTTGCCGTCGAGGTTCGACACCGGGCCCGCGCTCTCCTTGCCGAGCAGCAGATCGACGCACTGGCGCATGATCTTCGCCGACTGGCGCATCTCTTCCATGCGCACGAGGTAACGGTCGAAGCAGTCGCCGTTCTTGCCGACCGGGATGTCGAAATCCATCTCGGAATAGCATTCATAGGGCTGCGCCTTGCGCAGGTCCCAGGCGGCGCCCGAGCCGCGCACCATCACGCCCGAGAAGCCCCAGGCCCAGGCGTCGGCAAGCGACACCGTGCCGATGTCGACGTTGCGCTGCTTGAAGATGCGGTTGGGCGTGAGCAGCGCGTCGAGATCGTCGATCGACTTCAGGAACGGGTCGATCCACTTGCCGATGTCCTCGACCAGCTTCTGCGGCAGGTCCTGGTGCACGCCGCCCGGCCGGAAATAGGCCGCATGCATGCGCGAGCCGGAGGCGCGCTCATAGAACACCATCAACTTCTCGCGCTCGACGAAGCCCCACAGCGGCGGGGTCAGCGCGCCGACGTCCATCGCTTGCGTCGTCACATTGAGGATGTGCGACATGATGCGGCCCATTTCGGAATAGAGCACGCGGATCAGCTGGCCGCGCTTTGGCACCTCGATGCCGAGCAGCCGCTCGGCTGCGAGCGCGAAGGCGTGCTCCTGGTTCATCGGCGCGCAATAGTCGAGCCGGTCGAGATAAGGCACGGCCTGCAGGTAGGTCTTGGCCTCGATCAGCTTCTCCGTGCCGCGATGCAGGAGCCCGATATGCGGATCGACGCGGTCGACCACCTCGCCGTCCAGCTCGAGGACCAACCTCAAAACACCGTGCGCTGCAGGGTGTTGCGGCCCAAAGTTAATGTTGAAATTTCTGACGGAGGTCTCAGCCATTCTGGCGCCTCAATTCGTCTTGGCTTTCTCGTCCCCCGGCAGCACATAGTCCGTGCCTTCCCAGGGCGAGAGGAAATCGAAATTGCGGAATTCCTGCTTGAGCTCGACCGGCTCGTAGATCACGCGCTTGGCTTCGTCGTCGTAGCGCACCTCGACAAAGCCGGTCAGCGGGAAATCCTTGCGCAGCGGATGCCCGTCAAAGCCGTAGTCGGTGAGGATGCGCCGCAGATCCGGATGGCCAGAGAACAGTACGCCGTAGAGGTCGTAGGTCTCGCGCTCGTACCAGTCGGCGCCGGGATAGACGGCCGTCATCGACGGCACCAGCGTCTCCTCGTCGGCCTGTACCTTGAGGCGGACGCGGACGTTCTGCTTCGGCGACAGAAGGTGGTAGACGACGTCGAAGCGCTTGGCCCGCGAAGGATAATCGGCGCCGCAGATGTCGATGATCGCAATGAACTGGCAGCGCGGGTCGTCGCGCAGGAAAGTCGCCACTTCGATCAGATTGCCCGGCTCGACGGAAACCGTCAGCTCGCCATAGGCGAGCACGGCTTCGCCAATGCGGCCGGAGAGCTTCTCGCCGAGATAGGTGGAGAGTTCGTTCAACGCCAGGGTCATTGGCTCACCGTTCGATCGTGCCGGTGCGGCGGATCTTCTTCTGCAGGAGAAGAATGCCGTAGAGCAGCGCTTCCGCGCTCGGCGGACAGCCGGGCACATAGATGTCGACCGGCACGATACGGTCGCAGCCGCGCACCACCGAATAAGAGTAGTGGTAGTAGCCGCCGCCATTGGCGCAAGAGCCCATCGAGATGACGTAGCGCGGCTCCGGCATCTGGTCGTAGACCTTACGCAGCGCCGGCGCCATCTTGTTGGTAAGCGTGCCGGCCACGATCATGATGTCGGACTGGCGCGGAGACGCGCGCGGCGCGACGCCGAAACGCTCGCTGTCGTAGCGCGGCATCGAGGTGTGGATCATCTCGACCGCGCAGCAGGCGAGGCCGAAGGTCATGAACATCAGCGAGCCGCTACGCGCCCAGGTGATCAGCGCTTCAGTGGAAGTGACAAGAAAACCCTTGTCGGCCAGCTCGTTGTTGATTTCGAGGAAGAAGGGATCGTCCTCCCCCACCGGCCTGCCGGTGTTGGGGTCGATGATGCCCTTGGGCTTCGGCGCGACGAGGGTGCCTGAACTGTCGTTCAATCCCATTCCAGCGCTCCTTTTTTCCATTCATAGGCAAAGCCGATGGTCAGCACCGCGAGAAACACCATCATCGACCAGAAGCCGAGCATGCCGACCTTGGAGAAGGACACCGCCCATGGGAACAGGAAGGCAACCTCGAGATCGAAGATGATGAACAGGATCGACACCAGGTAGAAGCGGATGTCGAACTTCATGCGGGCGTCGTCGAACGAGTTGAACCCGCATTCATAGGCGGAAAGCTTTTCCGGGTCGGGATTGCGGTAGGCCACCAGGAAAGGCGCGACGATAAGCGCGAGACCAACGACCATCGCCACTGCGATGAACAGGACGATGGGCAGATACGAACTTAGGAGTGCGCTCATGCGGCGACTTTCCTTTGGCGGGCCAGTTCACTTTGATTACAGCAACGGACTCTAATGCGGAAGCGTGACAGTTTAACCCGCTGAACCGTTTTAAGGGCCCTATGCTGCGATGCGGCGAGGGTTAGCGCAGCGGTTTCGGCGAAGCAAGTCAAACGTTGTTCAAAAACCCGCCCTGGACGCCATATCGGAAGAAACTGGTCCGATCCGCTCCTGTTTGATTTCCTTCACTTTTTACTCCACTTTTCTCTCCTGACACATCTCCCGCCATTTGCCTGCTAGCATGTCTGGAATCTCCGGCTGGAAATGCCGGCAAAAGATCGGGGCAAGGATAGCTTGATGAAGGAAAAAATCTCGCTTCGCATGGCCAGGCGCATTGCGCTTGCCGCGCAGGGTTTCACGGACCCCCGCCCCGGCGGCGAGCCCAACCGCCGCCACCTCGCCCGCGTGCTCTCCCGAACCGGGCTGCTGCAGATCGATTCCGTCAGCGCGGTGGTGCGCGCCCACTACATGCCGCTTTATTCGCGTCTCGGCCCCTACCGGCTTGCGCTGCTCGACAATGCCGCGGTCACCCGCAAACGCGCGGTATTTGAATATTGGGCGCACGAGGCGTCCTTCCTTCCGGTAGAGACCTACCCTCTGATGCGCTGGCGCATGCAGCGCGCCGAGCAGGGCGAGGAGATGTATCTCGGCCTCGCCAAATGGGGCCACGAGCGCAAGGAGACGATCGACGAGATCTACCGGCAGGTCGCCGAACGCGGGCCGATCGCCGCTTCCGACATCGAAGGCCACAAGGGCAATGGCGGCTGGTGGGGCTGGAGCGAGGCCAAGCACGCCTTCGAATGGCTGTTTTGGGCCGGGCGCATCACCACCGCCTACCGGCGCGGCTTCGAGCGCTATTACGACCTGCCGGCGCGCGTTCTGCCTCAGGCGGTTCTCGATCTGCCTGTCCCGTCGGTCGAGGACGCGCATCGCGAATTGCTGCGCATTTCCGCCCGCGCCCATGGCATCGCCACCTATGGCGACCTGCGCGACTATTTCCGCCTGGCGCCGGGCGACACCAAAGACCGCATCGAGGAACTGGTCGAAACGGGCGAGCTGCTGCCGGTGAAAGTCGAAGGCTGGGACAAGACCGCCTATCTCCACAAGGACGCCCGTTTCCCGCGCCGGATCGAGGCCCGCGCCCTGCTCGCGCCGTTCGATCCCGTGGTCTTCGAACGCACCCGCACGGAAAAGCTGTTCGGCTTCCGCTACCGCATCGAGATCTACACGCCGGCAGAAAAGCGCCAATATGGCTACTATGTGCTGCCGTTCCTCCTCGGCGACCGGATCGTCGCTCGCGTCGATCTGAGGGCCGATCGCCCGGCAAGCATCTTGCGCGTCCACGCAGCCTATGCCGAGGCCGAGGCCCCGCCCGAAACGGTCGCGCAGCTCTTCGAAGAATTGAAGCAGATGCAGGCGTGGCTCGGACTGGAGCGTATCGAAGTGACGCCGGCCGGCGACCTCGGGCCGGCGCTGGTCGACATCTCGGCGTCGCACCCTGCGTTGACAGGCGCATAGCCGTAAGCCTAAATCCGAGCCAGACGGTCTTCTCCCGGCAAAGGGAGGAGCTAAGAGGGAATGCGGTGCGGGATAATTTCCTAAATCCGCGGCTGTCCCCGCAACTGTAAGCGACGAGCCTCAGCCGAAAACCACTGGGATGTTCCCGGGAAGGCGGCGCCAAGGCGATGAAGCGCGAGCCAGGAGACCTGCCGTCCGAGACTTAAAATATCCGATCGCCCGGCGGGTTTTCCGGGCAAGGAGCCTGGTTTTGGATCGCAACGGCAGTTTTCCGGCAAATATTGCGGACATTCCGTCCGAGCCCGACGACGCCTTGGCCGGTGTGACCGTTATCGTCTGCTCCTCCTGCCGCGACGAGACTGGTTCGGACGCGCATCCGCGCGCTGGCGCCCTGCTGGCCGAGGACACGCGCCGCGCTGCATCGGGCGAAAAAATCCGCATCCACACCGTCGAATGCCTTGGCAATTGCAAGCGCCGGCTCAGCGCTGCGCTTCTGCGCGACGGCTGCTGGAGCTACGTCTTCGGCGATCTGGACACGACGAGCGGCGCCGACCTCGTCGCCGGCGCAAAGCTCTTCGCAACTTCCACCGACGGCCTCATCCCCTGGCGCGGCCGGCCCGACTCCCTCAAGCGCGGCCTCGTCGCCCGCATCCCTCCCCTCGACCTCCTGAAGGACCGATCATGAACGCATCCGTTTCCCGAGTGCCCTGCACCGTCGTCACCGGCTTTCTCGGCGCCGGCAAGACGACGCTGATCCGCAACCTGCTCGAAAATGCCAAGGGCAAGCGGCTGGCGATCATCGTCAACGAGTTCGGCGATGTCGGCATCGACGGCGAGATCCTGAAAGGCTGCGGCGTCGACACCTGTCCGGAAGAAAACATCGTCGAGCTCGCCAATGGCTGCATCTGCTGCACCGTCGCCGATGACTTCGTGCCGGCGCTCGACCAGATCCTGTCGCGCACGCCGAAGGTCGACCACATCCTGATCGAGACTTCCGGCCTCGCTTTGCCGAAGCCGCTTGTCCAGGCTTTCCAGTGGCCGAGCGTGAAGAGCCGCGTGACGGTCGACGGGGTCATCGCCGTGGTCGACGGCCCGGCGCTGGCCGACGGCCGCGTCGCCTCCGACATGGACGCCCTGCAGGCGCAGCGCGCCGCCGACGACTCGCTCGACCATGACGATCCGGTCGAAGAGGTATTCGAGGACCAGATCGCCTGCGCCGACCTGATCATCCTATCGAAGAGCGATCTGATGGACACGGCCGGCGCGGCCCGCGCCAACGCCGTCATCGGCGAGCATGTGGCGCGCGCCGTGAAGGTCGTGCCGACCGCGCAGGGCAAGGTCGATCCGTCGGTGCTGCTCGGCCTCGGCCTCGCAGTCGAGGAGGATATCGAAAACCGCAAGACCCACCACGATGACGAGCTCGACCACGAGCATGACGATTTTGACTCCTTCGTCATCGATATCCCGTCGATCGCCAATCCGGATGAGCTGGCCAAGCGCGTCGCTCTCGCCGCCGAGCAGGAAAACGTGCTGCGCGTAAAAGGCTTCGTCGAGGTTGGCGGCAAGCCGATGCGGCTCCTGCTCCAGGCTGTGGGCCCACGCGTCAACCACTATTACGACCGCGCCTGGACGGCCGAGGACGAGCGCCGCTCGCGGCTCGTCGTCATTGGCCTCAAGGGGCTTAACCGCCCGGCGGTCGAGCGTATCCTCGCCGGCTAAAGGCAATCCGCACAGCGATGCATATCCTCACCACGACATCTGCTTCGCTCGACGACCTCGCCGAGCCGATCGACCTCAGGCAGACGCCTGCGGATGTTGTGGCCCTGTCCTTCACCGACAGCGACCTCGCCGGGCTGGCGGCGGCCTGGAAGGCGGACGCGGAACGCCTGCCGTCAATGCGTCTCGCGGCGCTTCGCGACCTCCGCCATCCGATGTCGGTCGACCTCTGGATCGACAGCGTTGCCCGTCATGCCAAGGTCGTTCTGGTCCGCATCCTCGGCGGCTATGACTGGTGGCGCTATGGCTGCGACCAGTTGGCGGCGATTGCCCGCGAGCGCAGCATCAAGTTGGCGCTGCTGCCGGGCGAAAGCCACGATGAGGATCAGCGCCTGATCGAAGGCTCGACCCTGCCGCGCTCCGAGCTCGACGCCCTGCTCGGCTATTTCCGCGAGGGCGGCCCGGCCAATATGAGTGCGCTGGTGCAAAGGCTGGCGCGGCTTGCGGGGTCGGATGCGGCGGTTGCGGAACCGGTGAATGTGCCGAAGGCGGGGTATTATCAGCCTAAGCGCGGCGTGGTCCCCCTCCCCCTCGAGGGGAGGGTCCGGCCGCAGGCCGGGGGTGGGGTCCTCCGCGACGCGCGCCGACGCACTGAAGAACGACCACGGAAAGAGGCGTTGAGCCCAGTCGTGCCGACCCCTCCCGGCCCTTCGGGCCACCCTCCCCTCAAGGGGGAGGGAAACGCCGCGCCCGTCATCCCGATCCTGTTTTATCGTTCGATGCTGCTCGCGGCAGACGTGGCGCCAATCGACGCACTGGTCGAAGCGTTGAGGCTGCAAGGCATAACGCCGGTGCCGATCTTCCTTTCCAGCCTCAAGGATCCGGCGTCTCTGACTTTCGTCGAGAATGCCATCGCCGCACTCAACCCGTCTGCGATCGTCACCGCCACCGCTTTCGCCTCCGGTGCAGAACCCGGCGCCGAAACCCTGTTCGACCGCGCCGGCGTACCCGTCTTCCAGGTCATCGTCGCGACGACGCGGCGCGAGGTCTGGGAAAAAAACCAGCGCGGCCTGGCGCCCGCCGATCTCGCCATGCATGTCGTGCTGCCGGAGCTCGACGGCCGCATTCTGGCCGGCGCGATTTCCTTCAAGGGCGAGGTCGAAACCGATCCGGCGCTGGCCTTCCGCGCCTTCGCCAACAGGCCGGAAGCCGACCGCGTGGCGCAGGTCGCCAAGCGCATCGCGGCGTTCGTTCGCCTGCAACAGACCGAGCGGGCCAAGCGCAACCTGGCGATCCTGATCCCCGACTACCCGAGCGCGCCCGGACGTACAGGCTATGCTGTCGGCTTGGATGTTCCGTCGAGCGTGCTCGCCATGCTGCATGACCTGAAGGAACAGGGCTATGCGGTTGAGAGGATTCCGCAATCGCCGCGTGAGTTGCTGGATGCGCTGGAGGTGGGTGGACAGGGGCTAAGCTTAGAAGACTACCTGCGCTTGTCCACGGAACTGCCGGGAGGCGTGCGTGATGCAGTCAAGGCTGCCTGGGGTAGCACGGAAGACCAGATAGGACTGCGCGAGGCGCGCCCCTCTGTCCTGCCGGACATCTCCCCCTCAAGGGGGGAGATTAGCAGTTCCGCTGATGGCGCCATTCCTGCAGCACTGGCGATTGGCGAAAGCGCAGACAAAAGAGCGATCTCCCCCCTTGAGGGGGACATGTCCGGCAGGACAGAGGGCGGTGTTCAAGCGTCAACATCTGCGAAATTCCCCTTCCGCGCCGCCACCTTCGGCAACGTCACCGTGGCGCTGGCCCCTGATCGCGGACGCTCCGCCGACCGCCGCGCCGATTACCACGACCCGACGCTGCCACCGCGCCACGCGCTCATCGCCTTCGGGCTCTGGCTGCAGAAATCGCTCGGCGTTCACGCCATCGTCCATGTCGGCGCGCACGGCACGCTGGAATGGCTGCCGGGCAAGACGGTGGCACTTTCCGACACGTGCTTCCCCGAGATCGTCACCGGCTCGCTGCCGGTCATCTATCCTTTCATCGTCTCCAATCCCGGCGAGGCGGCGCAGGCCAAGCGCCGTATTGCGGCCGTGACGCTCGGCCATCTGCCGCCGCCGCTGACCGGTGCCGGCCTGGATGAGGCACAGCAGAAGCTCGAGCGGCTGGTGGATGAATATGCCCAGGCCGACGGGCTCGATCGTCGCCGCCGCGATCGGCTGGCCAAGCTTATCGTCGAAACCGCGCAGAAATCCGGCCTGGCAGCCGAGGCCGGCGTTGCTGGCACCGATGCGCCGGACGAGGCGCTGCGCCGCATCGACGCCTGGCTCTGCGACCTCAAGGATTTCGCCGTCAAGGACGGGCTGCATGTCTATGGCCGCACGCCGGAGGGCGAAGCCGATCTGCTGCGCCGGCAAAGCGCCGAGACCGAAAAGGCTGCCCTGCTGGCGGCGCTCGACGGCCGCCACATCAAGGCTGGCCCCGCCGGCGCGCCGGCGCGCGGCCGCTCCGACGTGCTGCCCACCGGCCGCAACCTCTTCACATCCGACCCGCGCACCATGCCGACGCCGACCGCCTATGACCTTGGCCAGGCGGCGGCGGAGGAAGTGGTGCGCAGCTACATGCAAAGCCACGGCGACTGGCCGCGCTCGCTGGTCATCGACCTCTGGGGGTCGGCTTCTTTGCGCACCGGTGGCGAGGAGATCGCGCAAGGCCTTGCGCTGATGGGCTGCCGGCCGCAATGGGACGCCGCGACGGGCCGCGTCACCGGCATCGAGGTGCTGCCGCCGGCAACGCTCGGCCGCCCGCGCGTCGACGTCACCTGGCGCATCTCGGGCCTGTTCCGCGACATGTTCCCGACCCAGATCGCGTTGATCGACGCCGCCGCCAGCGCCGTCGCCGGCCGCGACGAGGACGAATCGGAAAATCCCCTCGCAGCCGCGACTCGAGCCGCTGGCAAGGTCGGGCCCCGCATTTTCGGCACCTCGCCCGGCACCTATGGCGCTGGCGTCGAGGATCTGCTGTCGCGCGGCGAATGGGGCGCGCGCGAGGAGATCGGCCGCGCCTATCTCGACGCCACCTCGCACGCCTATGGCGGCGCCGATGGCGAAGCGATTTCCGCCCCCGGCGCCTTCGAGGGCCGCATCGCCGAAGCCGATCTGCTTGTCCACACCGGCGACGATCCGGGGCGCGACATCCTCGAAGGCTCGGCAGATGTCGCCTTTATCGGCGGTTTTTCGGCAGCCCTTGCCGCGCTCGGCCGCAATGCAGACGTCATCGTGCTCGACACGACCGATCCCGGCAAACCGAAGCCGCGTTCGGTCGGCGAGGCCGTGTCACGCGTGGTGCGGGCGCGCGCCGTCAGCCCACGCTTCATCGCCGGACAGATGCGCCACGGCCCGCGCGGCGCCTCGGAATTCGCCGAGACGGTCGACCGTCTCGTCGGCTTCGCCGAAACCACGCATGCTATATCTGGCTCTCTGATCGAGGCAGTGCATGACGCCTATGTTGGCGACGCGGACGTGCGCGCCTTCCTGCTGCGCGAGAATCCTGCCGCCGCGAAGATCATCGCCGAGCGCCTCCTCGCCGCGCGGCGTCGCGGCCTCTGGCATCCGCTCCGGAATTCCATCGACGACGATCTCGCGGCTCTGATCGCTGAGGCCCAGGGGGTAGCGGCATGAACGCCTTCTCGCGCCGCGGCGCCTGTCCCGCTTTGTCCGCGCCGATGCAGACCGGCGACGGGCTGCTGGTGCGGCTCAATCCGGTCGCTGGAGGACTTGCTCCCAAGTCGCTGATCGGACTCTGTGAATCCGCCCTGCGCCACGGCAATGGCATCATGGAAGTGACCGCGCGCGGCAGCCTGCAGATCCGCGGCCTGACGGCGGAGAGCGCGCGGCTGTTGGCGGCTGAGGTAGATGCGCTCGGCATTGCGGTGCGCACCGGTGTGCCGGTCGAGCTGGGGCCATTGGCCGGCATCGACCCGCAAGAGATCGCCGACCCGCGCCCCTTGGCCGAGCGGATCAGGGCGGCGATCGAAGAAGCCGGCCTGACACCGCGGCTGGGGCCGAAGGTGTCGGTGGTTGTCGACGGCGGCGGGCAGTTGGCCATGGATGCGGTGACGGCCGATGTGAGGTTAAGCGCGGCGCGGACTGTGGCGGGCATCCAGTGGAGCGTGTCGGTTGCCGGCGACGCGCTGAGTGCAAAGCCGCTTGCAACGGTCGATGCGGATGCGGCACGCGACATCGCTGTCGCAGCGCTCAGGATGGTTGCCGAAAAAGGCCGCGACGCGCACACGCGGGACTTGAACGAGAGACAGCTCAGTTCTCTCGCAAGTTGGCACTCCGTCCCACCCCCCTCTGTCCTGCCGGACATCTCCCCCGCAAGGGGGGAGATTAGCAGCTCCGCCGACGGCTTCTTTCTTGCGTCGCTCGCGATTGGCGAAAGCCGCGGTGACAGAGCAATCTCCCCCCTTGCGGGGGAGATGTCCGGCAGGACAGAGGGGGGTGCGCAGGAGCGCCAACCTACAAGAAGTCCCGTTGGCCTTTTTGATCTTGCGGACACCCACGCTCTCGGCATCGGCCTGCCCTTCGGAAGCATGCCGGCACAGGACCTTATCGAACTCGTCGGGCAAGCCGCGAACCTCGGCGCCACCGAAATCCGGCTGGCCGCCGGCCGCTCACTGCTTTTCCTCGGCCTCTCCGCCCCCGCCCCGCTGCAAGCCGACGCCGCCGCCCTCGGCTTCGTCACGGCCGCCTCCGACCCCCGCATCCGCATCGCCGCCTGCCCCGGCATGCCCGCCTGCGCTTCCGGCCGCATCGCCACCCGCGCCATCGCCGAGACGATCGCCGGCGAAAGCACCGACCTCCTCGATGCCTCGCTCACGCTGCACATTTCCGGCTGTGCCAAGGGCTGTGCGCATCCGGGCCCGGCGGCGCTGACCCTGGTCGGCGACGAAAACGGAGCCGGACTTGTCGTGGACGGGACGGCAAAGGCCCTTCCTGCCGAGTACAGGCCGGGCTATGACGCCGCGCGCGGGGTCGCCGGAATTGCGGCGGCGGTCCGCCACGCACGACATCCCGGCGAGACCGCCGCGGCCTGCCTGGCAAGGCTTGGCGCGGCCGGGCTCGCTGAACTCTATCGACGGAACTAAAGAATGGCCGCCTACGACTATATTCATGACGGGATGGCGATCTACGAGCGCTCTTTCGCCATCATCCGCGCCGAGGCGGACCTGTCGCGCTTCTCCGAGGCGGAAGCCGATGTCGCGATCCGCATGATCCATGCCTGCGGCCAAGTCGAAGCCGCCAGCCATTTCGTCTTCTCCAGCGATTTCGTTGCCGCGGCGCGCACCGCATTGGCCGACGGGGCTCCGATCTTCTGCGATGCCGAGATGGTCGCCCATGGCGTCACGCGCGCTCGCCTCCCGGCCGGCAATGAGGTGGTTTGCACGCTGCGCGACCCGCGCACCGCCGAAATCGCCAAGACGATCGGCAACACGCGCTCGGCCGCGGCGATCGATCTCTGGGGCGAGCGCGTGGCAGGCTCCGTTGTTGCGATCGGCAATGCGCCGACCGCGCTTTTCTATCTGCTCGAAAAACTGCGCGACGGCGCGCCGAAGCCGGCGGCGATCATCGGCATGCCGGTCGGCTTCGTCGGTGCTGCCGAATCCAAGGATGCGCTTGCCGAGAATTCCTACGGCGTGCCCTACGCCATCGTGCGCGGCAGGCTGGGCGGCAGCGCCATGACCGCGGCTGCGCTTAATTCGTTGGCGAGGCCGGGCCTGTGAACGCGCTTTTCAAAGGACGCCTGGTCGGCGTCGGCACCGGTCCCGGCGATCCGGAATTGTTGACGCTCAAGGCCGCGCGCGCGCTGGCCGAGGCCGACGTCGTCGCCTATTTCGCCAAGCGCGGCAACAACAGCAACGCGCGCGCCATCGTCGAGGCCCGCTTCCGGCCGGACATGATCGAGCTGCCGCTGCTCTATCCGGTGACGACCGAGATCGACAAGGATCACGACGACTACCGTTCGCAGATCGCCGATTTCTACGAACAGTCCGCCGAACAGGTCGCCGAGCATCTTGGCGCCGGGAGGATGGTTGCAGTGCTGTCCGAAGGCGACCCGCTCTTCTATGGCTCCTACATGCATCTGCATGTACGCCTTTCGCATCGCTTCCCGACCGAGGTCATCCCTGGCATCACGGCCATGTCCGGCTGCTGGTCGGCGACCGGCCTGCCGATCGTCCAGGGCGATGACGTGCTGACCGTGCTGCCGGGCACGATGAGCGAGTTCGAACTGACGCGCCGGCTGGCCGACACCGATGCCGCCGTCATCATGAAGGTCGGCCGCAACCTGCCAAAAATCCGCCGCGCGCTGGAGGCGACCGGCAAGCTGGCGAAGGCCGTCTATGTCGAGCGCGGCACCATGCCGGGCAGCGTCTCGATGCGGCTCGCCGAAAAGCAGGACGACAACGCGCCCTATTTCGCCATCGTGTTGGTTGCCGGCTGGTCGGCCCGTCCCGGAGCCCCGGGAGCAAAGCCATGAGCGGCCGCCTCACTGTCATCGGTCTCGGCCCCGGCAATGCCGACCAGGTCACGCCGCAGGCCAGGCAAGCAGTCGCCGAAGCGGCCTTCTTTTATGGCTACAAGCCCTATCTCGACCGACTTGAGCTGCGGCCAGACCAGACCCTCATCGCCTCCGACAATCGCGAGGAGCTTGCCCGTTCCAAAGAGGCGCTGGCCAAGGCTGCCGAGGGCCATAGCGTTGCCGTGGTCTCCGGCGGCGATCCCGGCGTCTTCGCCATGGCGGCTGCCGTCTGCGAGGCGATCGAAGCCGGCCCGGCCGAATGGCGGGCCATCGACCTCACAGTCGTCCCCGGCGTGACTGCGATGCTCGCGGTCGCCGCCCGCATCGGCGCGCCGCTCGGCCATGATTTCTGCGCCATCTCGCTCTCCGACAATCTGAAGCCCTGGGACCTGATCGAGCTGCGCCTTTTGGCGGCTGCCGGCGCAGGATTCGTGATTGCGCTCTACAATCCGATCAGCAAGGCGCGCCCCTGGCAGCTCGGCCGCGCCTTCGAATGCCTGAAAGCGATCCTGCCCGGCACGACGCCCGTCATCTTCGGCCGCGCCGCCGGCCGACCCGACGAGCGCATCGAGGTGTTTCTGCTGGTGGATGCCGACGCAGAAAAAGCCGATATGGCGACCTGCATCATTATCGGCTCGCCCGAAACCCGGATCATCAAGCGGGGCGAACAGCCGGCACTGGTCTACACGCCGCGTTCGGCAACCGGTTCAAAAAAATGATCGATGTTGGCGACCAGCGCTTCGACGGTTTCAGCCGAGGGAACGTCCGGCAAAGGCGGCCGGCGGACCATGATCACCTCGATGCCGAGCGCCCGCGCCGCGACTATCTTGCCATAGGTCGCGTCGCCGCCGCTGTTCTTCGACACGACGGCATCGATGCCGTATTTTTGGAGAAGTACCCGTTCGTCCGCTTCAGGAAATGGCCCGCGCGCCAGCAGATAGAGCGCATCGGGCACGGCCAGCTTCGGCTCGACCGGATCGACGCTGCGGATCAGGTAGCTATGCTGCGGAGCGGCCTCGAAGGCGCCGGCCTCCTGTCGGCCAATCGCCAGGAAGACGCGGCGCGACGCGGCGCCGAGCGCACGCGCTGCTTCGGCGACATTATCAACCAGCGTCCAGCGATCGCCCGCGACAGTCTCCCAGCCTGGACGACGCAGGGCAAGGATCGGCGCGCCGGCTTGCCTGGCGGCCTCGGCGGCGTTGGCCGAAATGCGCGCCGCGTACGGGTGCGTGGCGTCGATCAGCAGGTGGATGTGTTCCCGGCCGAGATAGGCAGCCAGCCCTGCCGCGCCGCCAAAACCTCCGGCGCGCACCGGGACACCTTGCGCGATCGGGCTTTCGGTGCGGCCGGCCAGCGACAGCGTGACCGAGAAATCCTCCCGACGGGCCAGCTTTCCCGCCAATTGCCGGGCTTCCGTGGTTCCGCCGAGGATCAGGATACGGTGGGTCATCATGCCTGCTAAAGGTCCGCGCGTTGCCAAGCCAGCCTCAAGATGGCTGACGATCGTCGGCATCGGCGAGGACGGTGTAACGGGTCTCGGCGACGAGGCCAAGCGGCAGATTGCCGAGGCCGAAGTCGTCTTCGGCGGCAAGCGGCACCTCGCCCTTGTCGCATCCTTGGTCAAGGGCGAGGCCCGCTCCTGGCCGACGCCATTCGACGCCGAAATGCGCGATGTGCTGGCGCTCAAGGGCAAAAACATCTGTGTGCTCGCCTCCGGCGACCCGTTCTTCCACGGCGTCGGCGTCACGTTGGCGCGCAAGGTCAAGCCGGATGAGATGCTCGCGCTGCCGGCGCCCTCGTCGTTTTCGCTGGCGGCCTCCCGCCTGGGCTGGGCGCTGCAGGATGTCGAAACCATCTCCCTGCACGGCCATTCAATCGACCTGATCAGGCCTTTGCTCCACCCCGGCGCGCGTATCCTCGCGCTGACGTCCGATGGCGACAGCCCAGCCGCCATCGCCGGACTGCTCGACGAACTCGGCTTCGGCCCCTCACGACTGACGGTTCTCGAAGCGCTCGGCGGTCCGGACGAAACGCGTCGCACCACACGTGCCGACGCATTCGATCTCAAAAACACCAATCCGCTCAACGTGCTGGCGCTCGAAGTTGAATCGACACCGGACGCGCGCATCTTGCCTTTCACTGTCGGCCTTTCAGACCACCTGTTCGAGCATGACGGCCAGATCACCAAGCGCGAGATCCGCGCCATCACGCTGTCGGCGCTGGCGCCGCGGCGCGGCGAGCTGCTGTGGGACATAGGCGCCGGTTCCGGCTCGATCGGCATCGAATGGATGCTCGCACACCCTTCGATGCGCGCTATCGCCATCGAGGCCGACAAGGAACGCGCTGTCCGCATCCGCCGCAACGCCTCGCATTGCGGCGTGCCCGGTCTGGTCGTGGTCGAAGGATCGGCGCCCAAGGCGCTCGTCAAACTTGAGATGCCCGACGCGATCTTCATCGGCGGCGGCGGCAGCGATGACGGCGTTCTGAAGAAGGCGATCAAGGCCCTGCGTCCCGGCGGCCGGCTCGTCGCCAACGCGGTGACGCTGGAGATGGAGACGCTGCTGCTTGACCAGCACACCAGGCGCGGCGGCGACCTTACCCGCATCGCGCTCTCGCGCGCGGCGCCGGTCGGGTCTATGCAGGCCTGGCGTCCGGCCATGCCGGTCATGCAATGGAGCTGGGTGAAACCATGATGGTCGCGGGCATCGGCAGCCGGAAGGGCGTGACGGCAAGCGACGTGCGCGCCGCGATCGAGACCGCGCTCGAAGCGCGCGGGCTGGCGATGACCGCACTTTCGGCACTTGCCACGTGCGAAATCAAACGCGACGAGGAAGCGATCTTCCTCGCCGGTCGCGACCTCGCCCTTCCGGTGATCGTCGTCGCCGACGAAGCGTTGCAGGTGGTGTCCGCCGATATAATCAGCCGATCCGAAGTATCGCAAGCGCATGCCGGAACGCCGTCGGTTTCGGAAGCCTCGGCGCTTGCCGCGGCTGGGAAAGGTGCAAAACTGCTCGGGCCGCGCACGGTACTTGGCGCGGTGACCTGCGCCATCGCTCTAGGCGGAGGTACTGAATGACCGTCCATTTCATCGGCGCCGGGCCGGGCGCGGCCGACCTCATCACCTTGCGCGGCAGCAGGCTGCTGGCGGCCTGCCCGGTCTGCCTCTATGCCGGCTCGATCGTCGCGCCGGAACTGCTCGAACATTGCGCGCCGGGCACCAGACTGATCGACACCGCGCCGATGTCGCTCGACGAGATCGAAGCCGAATATGTCGCCGCCCACAAGGCCGGCCAGGACGTCGCGCGCCTGCATTCCGGCGACCTCTCGGTGTGGAGCGCGGTCGCCGAGCAGATCCGGCGGCTGGAAAAGCATGACATCCCCTATACGCTGACGCCGGGCGTCCCCTCCTTCGCAGCCGCAGCCGCGGCGCTGCGGCGCGAGCTCACCATCCCCGAGCTTGCGCAAAGCCTGGTGTTGACCCGCATCTCCGGCCGCGCCTCGAAAATGCCGCCCGGCGAAACGCTTGCCGGCTTCGGCCGCACCGGCGCAACTCTAGCCATCCATCTCGCCATCCATGCGATCGACCGCATCGTTGCCGAACTGACGCCGCTCTACGGCGCCGAATGCCCGGTGGCTGTCGTCTTCCGCGCCTCCTGGCCGGATGAACGTATCCTGACCGGCACGCTCGGCACCATCGAGGCGCAATTGGCGGAAAACCCGATGGAGCGCACGGCGATCATCTTTGTCGGCAGCGCCTTGGCTGCGCAGGATTTCGGCGAAAGCTCACTTTACGACGCCCACTACCAGCGGCGTTTTCGTGGACGGGACGGATTGTGAACGGCAGCGCCAACAGAAACCGACTGACAACGGTTGAGCAGGCGCTGGCGCGGCTGAACTTCAAACCGCGCGAGCTGGAGCCCGGTCATGTCTGGCTGGCCGGCGCCGGTCCCGGCGATCCGGGCTGCCTGACGCTGGAGGTGCTGGCGGCGCTCGGGCAGTGCGACGCGCTTGTCTATGATGCTCTCGTTTCGCCCGATGTCGTTGCAGTCGCTGAGGGCGCCGAGCTGTTCTACGCTGGAAAACGCGGCGGCCAGCCCTCCATGAAGCAGGACGACATCAACGCTTTGCTCGTGCGGCTGGCGCGCGAAGGCCGCCGCGTCGTGCGCCTCAAGGGCGGCGATCCTTATATTTTCGGTCGCGGCGGCGAAGAGGCGCTGGCACTCGCCCGAGAAGGCATTCCGTTTCGAGTGCTGTCAGGCCTGACCTCCGGTCTCAGCGCGCTTGCCGCCACCGGCATCCCCGCCACCATGCGCGGCATCAACAAGGCGGTCATCCTCGCCACCGGGCACGCCGCGGGCACCGATGACGATATCGACTGGGCGGCGGTCGCCCGCACCGGACAACCCGTCGTCGTCTATATGGGCATGGCCAATCTGCCGCTGATCGCCGCAGCCCTGCTCAAAGGGGGCCTCGCGCCATCGACGCCGGCTGCGGTGATCGTCGCGGCAACCACGCCGCAGGAGCGCACCGTCGTCGCCACGCTTGCGACAATCGCCGACGAGGCCGCTGCCGCCGGGCTCGCCTCACCGGCGCTGATCGTCGTCGGCGGCATCGTTGCCATGCGCGCGGCATTGGCGGGCGGGACATGACGGCGCGGGCGATCATCATCGGCGCACCGCGCTCAGGCTCGGGCAAGACGAGTGTCACCATCGGCCTCTTGCGCGCGCTGGCCCGGCGCGGGCTGAAGGTCCGCGGCGCGAAGTCCGGGCCGGACTATATCGACCCCGGCTTCCACGCCGCAGCCACCGGGCTTTCCGGCGTGAATCTGGACAGTTGGGCGATGTCGCCCTCCCTGCTCAATGCGCTGGCAAGCCAGGCCGCGGACGATGCGGAGTACGTCATCCTCGAAAGCGCTATGGGCCTGTTCGACGGTATTCCCGCGCCCGAAGGTCGATCGGGCTCGGCCGCCGACCTCGCCCGGCTCTACGGCCTTCCGGTGCTTCTGGTGCTTGACGTTTCCGGACAATCGACCACGGCAGCCGCCGTCGCAAAGGGTTTTGCCACTTACGATCCAGACGTGCGCATGGCTGGCGTCGTGCTCAACCGTCTGGGCAGCGAACGTCATAGGCGGCTATCGGGCGATGCGATCGAAGCGATCAGCCTGCCGGTGGTCGGCGCCATCCTGCGCGATCCCACGCTCAATCTGCCGGAACGCCACCTCGGTCTCGTGCAGGCCGGCGAGTACGAAAACCTGATGGCGCATCTCGACCGGCTGGCCGACATGGTGGAAAAATCGCTCGACATCGACGCCATCCTGGCGCTGGCAACCCCGCTGAAACCTGCGGCTGGCGACTTCGGCGATGCCTTGTCGCCGCCCGGCCAGCGTATCGCGCTGGCGGAGGACGCTGCCTTCACCTTCCTCTACCCGCATGTCGCCACGCACTGGCGCAAAGCCGGCGCCGAGATCGTCCCTTTTTCGCCGCTTGCCGATGAGGCGCCGGCCGAAGACTGCGATGTCTGCTGGCTTCCAGGCGGCTATCCTGAGCTGCATGCCGGCAGGCTTGCGGGCGCCGCCAACTTCCGGGCGGGAATGGCTCGTTTCGCCACGACCAAGCCCGTCCATGGCGAGTGCGGCGGCTTCATGGTGCTGGGTGAGGTGCTGGAGGACGCCGACGGCCAAAGCCACAAAATGCTCGGTCTGCTCGGCCATTCGACCAGTTTCGCCAAACGCAAGATGAACCTCGGCTATCGCAAGGCCCGGCTGCGTGCCGGATGCCCGCTGGGAAGCGAAGGCACGCTGATCCGGGGTCATGAGTTCCACTATGCGCAGATGCTTGCCACCGGCAACGACCAGCCGCTGGCCGATCTCGCCGACGGCCAAGGTAACCCGCTTGGGGCGTCAGGGTACCGGCGCAGCCATGTCAGCGGCACTTTCTTTCACGCCATAGCGAGAGGTGCATGACCGCCAGCCCCTCGCCACGGCAGTTGCTTGACGACATCGGCCTCAGCCTTGTCTTCTTCACGCGGCTGAGGCTGCCGTCGAGCGATTTCGGCGGCCGCAACCTTGCCGAAGCGATCTGGGCCGCACCCTTTGCCGGCCTCGCAGCGGCTGTCATCGGCGCGCTCGTCTCCGCTGTTGCGACCGGGCTAGGCCTTGCCGCCGGACCGGCCGCAGCGCTCACGCTTGCCGCGACGATGTTCGCCACCGGCTGCCTGCACGAGGACGGCCTTTCCGACATCGCCGATGGCTTCGGCGGCGGCAGGACGCGCGAGAAGAAGCTTGAGATCATGCGCGACAGCCGCATCGGCGCCTATGGCGCCGCGGCGCTCGGCATCTCCCTGCTCATCCGCTGGAGCGCGCTTTCGGAACTGGCCGGCCCCGGCCACGTCTTCCTGGCTCTTTTGGCGGCGCATGCTTCTTCGCGTGGGCTTTTCGGCGCCTTCATGCGTCTTCTGCCGCCGGCTCGCGCCGACGGCCTGTCCGCAAATGCCGGCTCTGTGAGCGCCGAGACCGCTATTGTCGGCGGGGCTCTCGGGGCCGTGGCGCTGCTGGCACTCGGCCTCGGCGGCGCGATCGCCGCGCTCATCCTGCTCGGCCTGTTGTTTGCCGCGTTCCGCGCGCTTTGCCTCAGCCAGATCGGCGGTCAGACCGGCGACACGATCGGCGCGCTGCAGCAGCTCGCCGAAATCGCGGTCCTCCTCGTTGCCTCAGTTTCCCTATCCCCCTGACTTCAATTGGAGACATTGCCCCCATGTCGTTCAAATCGTTCGAAGACCTCCGCGCCGCCTGCCTCGACCTTCCCGCCGGCAGCGATGCCGCAGCCAACGCCGTCGCCCGTCGGCAGGACACGCTGACAAAGCCGCAGGGCAGCCTCGGCCGGCTGGAAACCATTGCGGCTTGGCTGGCGCGCTGGCAGGGCCGCGACATGCCGAAGCTCGACGCGGTAAAAGTCTTCGTGTTCGCCGGCAATCACGGCATCACCGCGCAGGGCGTGTCGGCCTATCCTTCGGAAGTCACTGTCCAGATGGTGGCCAACTTCGCCGGCGGCGGCGCGGCCATCAACCAGCTTGCCCGCATCGCCGGCGCCAGGCTCGACGTCATCCCGCTCGATCTCGACCATCCGACCGGCGATTTCACGCAAGTCCCGGCCATGGACGAGCAGACCTTTCTCGCCGCCGTCTCGGCCGGCTACGACGCCGTGACCGAGGATCTCGACCTCGTCTGCTTCGGCGAGATGGGCATCGGCAACACCACGCCGGCGGCGGCGATCTCGACCGCGCTGTTCGGCGGCGGCGCCGAGAAATGGACCGGCCGCGGCACCGGCGTCGATGACGCTGGAATGATCCGCAAGATCACTGCGATCGAGGCGGGCCTCAAGCGCCATGCCGATTCGCTATCCGACCCGATTAAGATCGCCGCAGCCCTGGGCGGGCGCGAGCTCGCCGCCATCCTCGGCGCCACGCTCGCCGCGCGCCGCAACAATATCCCGGTGCTGCTCGACGGCTTCGTCTGCACCGCAGCCGTCGCGCCGCTGGCAAGGCTGCACCCGACCGGGCTTGCGCACACAATCGCCGCCCATGTCTCGGCCGAGGCCGGCCACCGCCGCCTGCTCGAAGCGCTCGGCCTGCCGCCGCTGCTCGATCTCGGCATGCGGCTCGGCGAAGGCTCCGGCGCCTGCCTTGCCGTCAACATCGTGCGTTCGGCGCTGGAGTGCCATGCGAAGATGGCGAGCTTTGCAGAGGCTGGTGTTTCAGAAAAATAAATCGGTCGAAATTTCAACACTGTTGAAATATCGAAATAACGCCATCTTGATTATTTCATGGGACAGAGATGTCTCACGGGAGATCGATCGATGTATTCGAGGTGCCTAATATCCGCTGCAATTCTTGTTGCAGCGGCTTCGCCAGCCTCGTCTCAAGAGCAATATGTTCGCCCGCTTCGCCCGGGCGACGATGGGTCGGCCAGGATCCAGTCTTCCTTCTCGATGACCCTTCCGGTCAAGGATGACGAAGATGCCGGCGCTCAGCAGCAGGTAGCGCTTCGCTCCTTCTACAAAGTCGCGGCCGGCAGTTGTGCGATGGTGGTCGAGACTGTCGCCGACACATGCGAGATCACCGGCATGACGACCAACGTCAACGCCCGGGACCGTAACGTCGGCGGCTATGGCGGATCGCAGATCACGGTGACCGGCCAGATCACGATGAAGGTCAAGTTCAAGGCCAATCTCAGCAAGACGGCGTTGTAGCCCAATCAGGTCACCGGACCAAGTCCGGGCCGCCCTGGTTCCGGCGGCCGCCAGAGCAATTCCAGGAAAAGTGTGTGGCGGTTTTCCGTCTGGAATTGCGCAAAAAACAAGAGATAGAGCGGTTCGGCGTTTCCGTGAAACGGTGAACCGCTCTAACGGAATCACCTGGCGTGGGCGCCGTCATGCGGGACTTGGCCTCCGCGAGAAGGCCACCGGTGTCGAAAGCGTGCCGGCCGACGGCCGCATCATTTGATCTTGATGGCGATGAGCCTGGGCCGGCGCAGTCCCAAAGAGCGGACGGCGATGGAAGCCAGCCTTTTGTAAATCCTTGCCGCCTCGCGCAATGCCGCGCCGGGAGCGCGGACACGTTTTGGCCTCTCATGACGCACGATCACGGATGGAAAACGCGGGGCGGCGGTGAATCGGTCCTGTATGCAGAGCGCCGGACCGATTTTGTAGACCTTCAAGCCGGGCAGCCCCTCGTTGAAGAGGTGCTGATCGAACTCTTGATTGATTTCCGTGAAAGTGGCGTGCAGCTTCGCGGCGCATTCACGCGAAATGATATAGGCGGCCGTTCCGGCGAAGCCTGAGAGCGCCTGATACAGCTTTCTCCCCAATGCTCTCTGTCCGGTTTCGACGCCGACAAACCGTTTTCCGAGCTTTTCGAGATGCACGATGTCGGCATCGGCCGGTATCCACGACACATCATTCAAGAATGCGGGCAGATCCGCGCCAAGATGCGCATCGTCCTCGAAAATCGCGGCGAACCTGTCAGACCCACTGGCGATTTCCTTCCAAATCGCGCGATGGCTGAAGAAGCAGGCGACCGCTTCCTTCGAGACATTGAACTGAGTGGCCACACTGTCCGCGATCGAAGCATTGCTCACCGCGTCAAATCGTTCGATATCCAAGCCTAGCCGGCTTGCTTGCGCGTCAAACCATTTCCGACGGTCAACGGAGACCGCCAAGTTGATGTAGAACGACCGCATTTTGAATACCCCCGAAGCCCGAAACCTTTATAGCTAAGGAAAGGCAACAGCTCAATACATCCCTGATCAGGATTAGCGGTCGCGGATGCGCTTTTGCACAGAGTTACTCAGATAGAGGCCTTCCGTAGGCACTGAGCCTCGAATAGAATTGGCAGATGCTGAAGCTTCGTCCATTTGCCGCTGCCTTCGCCATTGCCCTGCTCGTCGCCGGCGTGCTTCGCCGCAGCGGATACCATAGCTACGGCCTGATCGACACCGCGGTTCTTATTCTTTTCTTGATTTTTATCTGGTGGCTTATCAGCGATTTTTCCGGGGGCAAGAAACCTGTACTGACCGACGCCAAAGATGGCGTTGACAACAGCCTGGCCTTTCGATTCGGCAAATTCCTGAACCGTGTTTTTCGACGCGGACGCAGCGTCTAATCTCGGCATATCGGAGAGTTGAATGGTGGGTGTGCACAGGATCGAACTGTGGACCCGCTGATTAAGAGTCAGCTGCTCTACCAACTGAGCTACACACCCACACCGCCGGAAAACCCAGCGTCGGCGGGCATATAGCCGCCGGATTCGGCGATGTCCAGCCCTGCCGGATCATTTCCCGACAAATCGCCGAATTGCCGCACCGGTCAAACAAAGAGCCTGCCTTCCGCCACCTTGATCGCATGACCGCCGATGCGCGCGGAGGCCAGTTTTCCGCCGTCGACATTGACCTCGAGCCGGATGCGCGAGGGCCGGCCCATTTCCAGCCCCTGTTCGATCCAAAGCTGCGAGATTCCGTCCGTTGGACCATCGAAATGCATGATGGCGCCGGCAAAGGCCGCCGCCGCCGAACCGGTCGCCGGATCCTCGTAAGAGGGATTGCCGGGCACGATCATGCGGACATGGAAGGCGCTGTCATGGTGCACCGTCTCGCGGCAATAGACATAGGGGCTGGCGAAGGCCCATTCGCTCTTGCGAGGCGCCAGCTCCGACCAGGCCTGGTTGTCCAGCCTGACTTTTGCCGCCGCTTCGAGGCCGGCGACTGGAATGGTGACGTAGGGCACGCCGGCCGACCAGCAGGCGACGCGGTGATTCTCGAAGCCGAGCTCGTGCGGAGCAAGCCCCAGCGCCGCGCCGATCATTTCCGGGTCGGCGGCAAGTTCCAGCCGTTCCGGCAGTTTCGCCAGGTCGAACTCGGCGAAAATGGCGCCGTCATGCGTGCCGACCGCGCAGCGCACCGGGCCGATATTCTCCTCCAGCACGAAGATGCCCGCCGCCTCGCCGCCAAGCTCCGCAAGCGCGATCGCCGAGCCCACCGTGGGATGTCCGGCGAACGGCATCTCATAGTCGGGCGTGAAGATGCGAATCCGATTGCGGTGCTTGGTATTCTCGGGCGGCAGCACGAAAACCGTCTCGGACAGGTTGAATTCGCGCGCGATCGCCTGCATGGCGGCCGTGTCCAGCCCTTGGCTGTCGAGCACGACGGCGAGCGGATTCCCGGCCAGCCGCTCGGTCGTAAACACATCGTAAAGCAAGTAGCTGCGCGCCATCGAGAAAACCTTCCGCCTCGCCCCGAATTTCTGCCTCAATCCCAACATGAGGGAAATTTAATTTGAAATTCGAACCTAAAGGCCTGATTTGTGCACGGATAGGGACATCAATTTTCCGCTATAGGGGTCCGGGGTGGACCAGGTTGTCAATCCGCCAAACGCAGAATCCGATCCTTCCGTCGAGACGGCCCTCGGGCTCGACCGCAAGGGCGTGAGCCGCAAGCGCCGTCGCGGCTGGCTCTACGCGCTGGCGGCGCTGGCCGTCGTGGCGGCCGCGTTTGGCGTCTACCGGTGGAACGCCGCCGCGCCGCCCCGGATCGAATACACGACCGCTCCGGCGACAGTCGCCGACCTGACCGTCGAGGTGTCGGCGACCGGCACGCTGCAGCCGCTGACCCAGGTCGACATCTCCAGCGAGCTTTCCGGCATCGTCCGCTCCGTCGCGGTCAACGAGAACCAGCAGGTGAAGAAGGGCGACGTGCTTGCGACGCTCGACACCGCCAAGCTCGAGGTCCAGATCGAGCGCGCCACCGCCTCGGCCAAGGCGGCCGCAGCAAGCGTCGAGGACGCTAAGGTCACCTTGCAGGAAAACGAGAACGCCGTTGTCCGCGCGAGCGCGCTCACCAAGCGCGGCATGGCGACGGATCAGTCGCTCGAGGCGGCGACCGCGACGCGCGACCGCTCCAAGGCTTCGCTCGACAGCGCTGAGGCCAATCTCGCCATCGCTCAGGCCGATCTCAAGGCTCAGCAGACCGATCTGGCGAAAAGCACAATCTACGCGCCGATCGACGGCATCGTGCTCACGCGCTCGGTCGATCCCGGCCAGACGGTCGCATCCTCGCTGCAGGCGCCGGTGCTCTTCGTCATCGCTGCCGACCTGAGGAACATGGAATTGCAGGCGGCGGTCGACGAGGCCGATATCGGCCAGGTCAAGCCCGGCCAGCATGCCCGCTTCACCGTCGATGCATTCCCGGACCGTCCGTTCGATGCCGAGATCCGCGACATCTCCTACGCCTCGGTCACCACCGACGGCGTCGTCACCTACAATGCCCGGCTCGAAGTGGACAACGGCGAGCTTCTGCTCAGGCCCGGCATGACCGCCACGGTCGCGGTCGTGACCAGGCAGGCCAAGGACGTGCTCACCGTACCGGCCACTGCCTTCCGCTACCGCCCGGTCCAACAGACGGCCCGCGGCTGGAGCCTGCGCGACTTGTTCACCGGCCGCATGGGCCGTCCCAACCGGCAACGTGAGGCGATGAAGGCGCCGACCGACGGCTCGCGCACGCTCTATGTCCTGGAGAATGGCCGGCCGCATCCCGTCAACGTCAAGATCGGCTCGACCGACGGCGAGCTGACCGAGATCACGTCCGGCATCGAAGAAGGCGCCGAGGTCATCACCGGCTCGCAGCAGCGGAGCTGATCCATGTCGGCTCCCCTGCTCATCACCTTCGATAGGGTCTGGAAGAGTTATGGCTCGGGCGAGGCGCGCGTGCATGCGCTTGCCGGCGTCGATCTTGCGATCCGCCGAGGTGAATTCGTCGCCATCATGGGTCCGTCCGGCTCGGGCAAATCGACCGCCATGAACATCATCGGCTGCCTCGACACGCCGACGGCCGGAACCTACCGCTTCATGGGCGTCGATGCCGGCCGGCTCGACCGCAACCGCCGCGCCCTGCTGCGCAACCTCTATGTTGGCTTCGTCTTCCAGGGCTACAATCTCCTGCCCCGCACCACGGCGGCGGAAAATGTCGAGCTGCCTCTCATCTATCGCGGCGTTTCCGCCCGCGAGCGTCGCGATCGCGCCATGCAGGCGCTTGCCCAGGTCGGGCTGGTCGGGCGCGAGCACCACACGCCAGCCGAGCTCTCGGGCGGCCAGCAGCAGCGCGTGGCGATCGCGCGCGCCATTGTCACCAAGCCGACGCTGCTCGTCGCCGACGAGCCGACCGGCAATCTGGACACCGCGCGCACGCACGAGATCATGGAATTGCTGACCAGGCTGAACGCCGAGCTCGGACTCACCATCGTCATGGTCACGCACGAAGCCGATGTCGCGGACTATGCCGAGCGCACCGTGCGCTTCCTCGACGGCCACGTCGCCTCGGACACAGCGAAAGCCGAGGCCGCATGATCTGGGAGACCGTCCGCCTTTCGCTGATTTCGATCCGCAGGAACGTGCTGCGCTCGTTCCTGACGCTGCTCGGCATCGTCATCGGCGTCGCCGCCGTCATCGCCATGCTCACCATCGGCTCGGGCACCACCGAGAAGGTCAAGGCCGACATTTCCAAGCTCGGCAGCAATCTACTCGTCGTACGCGCCGGCCGTCCGGCAGGCCCCGGCGGGCCGGGAGGGCTCGACCAGGCCACCCGTCCCCTCGCCGAAAAGGATGTTGCAGCACTCGTTGCGCATTTGAGCGGCGCCCGCGCCATCGCGCCGGCCTCGCAGAAGCAGGTGCGCGTCGTCTTCGGCACCGAGAGCCTGACGTCCGGTGTCACCGGCACCGACAGCGCCTATCTCGACGCGCGCGACTGGAAGCTGGTTTCCGGCCGCACCTTCAGCGATTCCGAGACGCGCGCCGGCGCCGGCGTTTGCCTGATCGGCGAGACGGTGCGTCAGCAATTCTTCGGCGCCGGCGATCCGGAGGGCGAGACCATCCGCGTCAACCGCACATCCTGCAGGATCATCGGCCTTTTGGAGCCGAAGGGCTACACCGGCTTCGGCCAGGACCAGGACAATGTCGTGCTGATGCCGCTTGCCGCCTACCAGCGGCGCATCGCCGGCAACCGCGACATCGACAACATCTACATTGCCGCCGATGACAGGACGCCGACCACCGAATTGCAGCCGCGCGTCGAGGACATCCTGCGCGACACACGCCGCATCACGCCGGACCGCGATCCCGATTTCTCGATCCGCGACATGACCCAGATCGCCGACGCCATGGCCAGCGCGACCACGACCATGACCGGAATGCTCGGCGCGGTAGCCGGCGTCAGCCTCCTGGTCGGCGGCATCGGCATCATGAACATCATGCTGGTGTCGGTCACCGAACGCACGCGCGAGATCGGCATCAGGCTGGCGATCGGCGCGCATGAAAAGCACATCCTCATCCAGTTCCTGGTCGAGGCGACGGTGCTGTCATTGCTCGGCGGCGTCATCGGCATCCTGATCGGACTGGCGCTTGCCGGCCTTGCTGCGGCGACGCTGACGATACCCTTCGCGCCGAGCCCGGCGGTCATCCTGCTCGCCGTTGGCTTCTCGGCGCTGATCGGCATGGTGTTCGGCTTCTTCCCGGCGCTGCGCGGCGCAAGGCTCGACCCGATCGACGCGCTGAGACACGAGTGAACTGCCGTTCGGGTCCAGCCCGCTGTGATTGCGTCAGGCCTGCTCGCCGGCAAAATGCCATTCGATGAGCGGCTTCATATGACCCATCAGGCCGTCCGGCAGATCGGCGGCATGGCGGATGATGACCGGCTCCGCGATCTCCGGTTCGGTTTCGGCGGCAACGAAGGCACCAATGCGCCGCGCGATCTCGTCGGCCGACTCGGCAACCTGGTAGCGGCGGAAGATCACCGTGCCACTGGCCGTCGATAGCGCGTAATAGCGCTGTCCGCGCTGAGCCACGGCAAGGTCGATCCCGGTTTCCTCGCCCACTTCGCGGATCATGTTGAAGTCGACATCGACGAGGCCATCGCGGAAATCGATCGGCTCGAAGGAGCCGGCGGCGAAATAGACGCGGCCGGCGTTGACCGTGTGCGAGCCCATGCGGATCGCCACCAGCGCATTGTCGCCGGCGACCAGGACGGCATGCGCATAGGCATGTTCGGCGCCGCTCAGCTCTCGGTTTTTGCGCCAAAGCATGAAGGTCGAGTACTTCACGGCATGGCAGCGGCCGACGAGCCGGCTGTCGCGATAGGCGAGCGCCGAAAGCAGCACCACCGTGCCGTCATAGAGCGCCGGCTTCGCCTCCATCTCGCGCCGCCAGTTTTCGGCGATCGCCGCCTGGTTGTCGCGTTCGAAGGGATGAAGGCTTGGGTCGAGCCGTACGTCGACTGCGTCGACCGGCAAAATGACGTTGCGCGGCAGGTCGAAACTCATGGGGCTCAGGCCATGTCCAGGGTGATCACCACCGGGCAATGGTCGGAGGCCTTCGGCCTGTCCCATCCGGCACGCGGGAAACGTTCGACTTCCTGGCCGGACGGAAAGATGGTGCGCCAGGGTTGGCCGCTGCGGATGATGTCCGGAACCGCCGTTGCGTTCTTCGCGGCGAGCGCTTTCGACAGCAGGATGTAGTCGAGTTGGCACAGATGCCGCTCCTCCGGCCCGCGTGTGTGATAGAAACTCCAGCGGTCCATCTCCGGCCGCCGCTCGACGACATTTTCGCAGAAGCCGCCGGCGGTCAGAACATTGATCGCGGACTGGGCCTCGTCCACCACCTCGAAACGGTAGCCGTCGATGTTGTCGCCTTCGATTTTCACGCGCTGCCGGTAATCGTTCATGTCGCCGCAGATCGCCCAGCGCTTGTCGGCGGCATGGTCCTTGCCGAAACGCTCCTCAATGATGCGGCGCACGGCCTGCGCCTCGGCGATGCGCAGCGGCATCGTCGCTTGGCGGCCGTCGAGCCCATTGCGCGGCGAGCCCATCGACTTGAAATGCACCAGATAGAGCGTCAGCGGCACGCCGCCAACCGTCACGTCGATTTCAAGGCAGTCGCGCCGGAAGATGCGGTCGTTGGCCAGATGTCCAAGCGCTGCCAACTCTGGAGTGAACAGGCCGAACTGCTCGAACGTGACATAGGCATGGCTGGCCATGCGCACGAATTCGATCGGCTGGCCCTGGGCTGTCTCGTTGCGCATCATCACGGCGACGTCGATACCGCGGGAGTCGTTTCCGGCGGTGGTGTATTTCTGCCGGTAGCCTTGTCCGATCATCTTGAAGAGGTAGCCATATTCGAAGGCCTTCAGCGCCTCGATGTTATCGACCTCCTGCATGCAGATGATGTCCGCTCGGGTCGCTGCTATGGCGAGCGCGGTAAGCTGGCGGGTATCGTCGGACTGGGCGATGGTGCGCGCCTGTTCGAGCAGCCTGTACTCAGCCTCGCTCTGGATATCGAACAGCGCCAGCGTCCGGTCTTCGTTGAGCTGGTTGCGATAGCCGGAGAAGTCGAACCTGTTCATCAGGTTCTCGACGTTGAAGGTGGCGAGGCGCAGCGACATGGCCGAGACCTTTGCCCGCAAGCGACAGCGAAGACAAGAGCAAGGGGCATGCTCGTCATGGTTGACGGAACCTTTCCGTTCATCCTCCGTTCAGACGGAAAGTCCCATCAATAGGCCCATTCCCGGGGTGTTCTGGGCGTGGGGCCTTTACTCCTTGGAGAGTGAAATGAAACCGCTCTTGTCTTCCCTTGGCTCCGGGCTGGTGGCCCTGGGCCTTATGGCAGGTCTGACGGCGCCGTCGATCGCCGGTCCGATCCTGCAGCCGGATCTGTCGACCGCGACCAGCGCGGCGGCGCCCAAGATCATCCCTGTCCGCGACAGTTGGGCTGGCGGCAACAACTACTCGCCGCAGATGTATGACTGGCGCTGGCGGCGCGGTGGCGACTGGCGCGGCCGCGACTTCAGATGGCGCGGCGGCGACTTCCGCGGCCGTCATTTCTCCCGCAACTGGGATGGCGGCGACTGGCGCGGCCGTCATTTCTCCCGCAACTGGGATGGTGGCGACTGGCGCTGGCGGCATCATCGCCATCATCGGCATTTCGATAGTGGTGGCGCGGCCCTTCTGGGGCTGGGCCTTGGTCTGGGCCTGGGCAGCCTAGCCTACAACAACTACTATGATCCCTACTATTATGATCCCTATCCGCGCTACTATCAGCCGCGGCGCACCTACCGGACGGAGCGGCTTTCCAGAGCCCATGTCCAGTGGTGCTACGACCGCTACCGGTCCTATCGGGCCTGGGACAACACGTTCCAGCCCAACTACGGCCCGCGCCGGCAGTGCATTTCGCCCTATATCTGAGCCGGTCCGCAGGAAGAATGAGACGGCGCCCATCGCGGCGCCGTTTCTTTTTCGGCAAGAAAGAAACCGCCTGCGGAGGCAATAACGTTAAATTTAGCGGGGACGTCTATTGGTGATGCGATGCCCCGCATGACGATCGCGGTGCCGCGATCCGCTAGGACATGCCCGCCATGGCTGAGAACGAGTTGAGAGGCAAGCACAGGCAACGCGTGCTCAAAGGCGCGGCGATCCTGACCGGCATCAACAATTCCGAGGTCAAGTGCACGGTGCGCAACATGCATCCGGGCGGCGCGGAATTGAAGGTGCCGATCGAGGCGCGCGTGCCCGACGAGTTCCTGCTCTATGTGCCGACCGACGGCGTCGGCTACAAGGCGATCGTCCGCTGGCGCCGCGAGGACCGCATCGGCGTCGAGTTCACCGGCACCGAGCCGAAGCCGCATTGGCATTATGGCTGAGCGTGAAAAAGCCGGCGGATCGCTCCGCCGGCCTTGAAAGTCTAGCGAAGAACGTGGATTGCTCAGTTCTTCGCCTTGTCGACCAGCTTGTTCTTGGCGATCACCCGCGCGACCGCAGGGCGGAGCCCGAGGACGCGCAACGCAAAAGAACGTGGGCCGCCTTAGTTCTTGGCCTTGTCGACCAGCTTGTTCTTGGCGATCCACGGCATCATCGCACGCAGCTTCGCGCCCACCTCTTCGATCTGGTGGCTGTCGTTGTTGCGGCGGATGCCCTTGAAGCGCGACAGGCCGGCGCGGTATTCCTGCATCCATTCGGAAGTGAACTTGCCGGTCTGGATGTCCTTCAGGATACGCTTCATCTCGGCCTTGGTGTCGGCGGTGATGATGCGCGGGCCCGAGACATACTCGCCCCATTCGGCGGTGTTCGAGATCGAGTAGTTCATGTTGGCGATGCCGCCCTCATATATCAGGTCGACGATCAGCTTGACCTCGTGCAGGCACTCGAAATAGGCCATTTCCGGCGCGTAGCCGGCTTCCACCAGCGTCTCGAAACCGGCGCGGATCAGCTCGACAAGGCCGCCGCACAGCACCACCTGCTCGCCGAACAGGTCGGTCTCGCATTCCTCGCGGAAGTTGGTCTCGATGATGCCGGAGCGGCCGCCGCCGACGCCACAGGCGTAGGAGAGCGCGAGGTCGAGCGCGTTGCCCGATGCATCCTGGTTGACGGCGACCAGGCAGGGCACGCCGCCGCCCTTCTGGTATTCGCCGCGCACCGTATGGCCGGGGCCCTTCGGCGCGATCATGACGACGTCGACCGAAGCCTTCGGCTCGATCAGGCCGAAATGCACGTTGAGGCCGTGGGCGAAGGCGATCGCCGCGCCGTCGCGGATATTCGGCGCGATCTCGTTCTTATAGATGTCGGCCTGCAATTCGTCGGGCGTCGCCATCATCATCAGGTCGGCCCACTTGGCGGTATCCGCCACGCTCATCACCTTGAGCCCGTCGGCCTCGACCTTCTTGGCGGTCGCCGAGCCGGCCTTGAGACCGATGGCGATCTCCTTGACGCCGGAATCCTTGAGGTTGAGCGCATGCGCCCGGCCCTGGCTGCCATAGCCGATAATGGCGACCTTCTTGCCCTTGATCAGATTGAGATCGGCGTCACGATCGTAATAGACACGCATTTCGTCTTCCTTCCCGTTTTGAAGATCAGAGCATGATGCCGAAAAGTGTGAAGCGGTTTTCGGACGACATCATGCTCTATCTCTTTGATTTAGAGCCGGATTCAGATTTCAGGTCGACTTGACCTGAAATCATCCGGCTCTAGGGCCGTGCGGCCCGGTTTTTGCTCCGTAAAGAGCGAGAAACTGCTGCGTCGCCCGCACGGCATCGCCGCCGATCGCCGCTTCAGTCAATTCCAGCCGGTCGCCGAGCAGAAGCCGGATCTGCACATCGCGGCCGACCAACCCGAAAAAGCTGCGGAATGCCGTCTCGGCGTCGTCGAAGACGAGCAGCCCGGCCTCGCGCCCCGCCTCCAGCACGGGCTTCAGGCGCCTGGCGAGCACGAAACGCCCATTTTGCAGCACGATCGCGCCGAGGTCATCTTTCCCGGAACCGGCATGGCCTACTGCCACACGATTTAGCGCTATGGACGTATCGCTGGAGATCACTCTCAGCCAATCGGAGGCGAACCGTTCGAGGCTTGCCGTCAGCGAAGCAAGATCGAGACCTTTGCGGTCGACCGGCGCCACGCGTACTTTCGAGGCTTGCCACTGCACCGTCGCAGTCAGCAGCCCGTCGCGGTCGCCGAACCATTTGTAGAGCGTTTCCTTCGAACAGCTTGCCCGCCGCGCCACCGCGGTCATGGTGAGGTTGTCGCCCTCCTCAACGAGCAGACGAAGCGCCGCGTCCAGAACGGCTTGCTGCCGTTCGGTGAGCGCTTCGCTGGCATCGATGTCCGACACGCTATGCAACACATTTCCCTCAGGATACGTTCACCACGGCCGATAAGCGTACCGTACGTTACGGTTCGGCTTCTATGCAGTATTGCCCGCAGCCATGCAAGCGCTATTTTTACCGACAGCTTCTCTTGCCGGAGGACGGGATGCTGGTCGGTCTGCTTGCCTTGGCCGTGGCGGCCGCCTTCACGGGCGCCGCAGTCTATGTCAGCGTCGCGGAGCAACCGGCGCGACTAGCCTTGGACGACAAGGCATTGTTGCGGGAATGGCAGCCTTCCTACAGGCGCGGCGCCGCCATGCAGGCTTCCATCGCCATACTCGCCTGCGTTCTCGGACTGATTGCCTGGTGGCGGACCGGCGTGCCCGGCTTTCTGGCCGGCGCAGTGGCGATCATCCTGCCCTGGCCATGGACACTGCTGGCGATGATGCCGACCAACCGTTTGTTGAAAGCGTTGAAGGTCGAGGCCGACAATCCGCAGGCAAGATCAATGATCGTCCAATGGGGCAATATGCATCTTGTCCGAGTCGCGCTTGGCGCACTGGCGACGATCGCGTTTCTTTGGGCCTTGCATCTGCCCTGAAAGCCTCGGTCGGTCGGCGCATTTCATTCCATGATCGGCGGATCGCGCAGCCGCCCGAGCAAACCGGCCAGCATCTGCAGCTCCTTGACAGAAAGCCTGTCGCCCATCAGCTCCGATATGGCTTTTCCGTAGACTCCCCATAGGCGGCGGCGGGTCTCACGCCCCGCCGGCGTGATGCGTACCGTCTGGCCGCGGCCGTCGTCGGAGACGGGCAGCTTTTCCACCAGGCCATCCGCCTCGAGGCGGGCCAACAGCCGCGAGACATTGTACTGCGCCAACAGCACGCGATCGATCAGCTCGAAAGGCCGCAAGCCGCCCTCGCCCGCCTCGGCGAGCTCGTGCAGCACGTCGTACCAGGCAAGCGGCGGCAAGCCGACGGCTTTCAGGGCGTCCTCGGTCTTTTCGACCAGCTGGCGCGACACCCGCATCAGCCGGCCCCAGGTTTTGACGGCCTCAGGCGAAGGAGATTTTTTCATCATCGCCGGACTCTATTCGATAGATGCAATTGCATCAAGCTTGACGATCGATGCAGATGCATCCATATAGATGCAATTGCATCGACAAGGAGTCCTCCGATGAAACATGAAATCTGTAAAGTGGCCGAAATCCCTGAGACCGGCAGCCTGGTCGCGCCCTTCTTCGGCCGCGAGGTCCATGTCTGGCGCAGCGGCGAGCGCATCCGCGCCGCGGCCAATGCCTGCCTGCATTTCGGCGGGCCGCTCGATTGCAAGGACGGCACATTTGTCTGCCAGTGGCACGGCGCCCGCTTCGACATGGAAAGCGGCGAGCGTCTCGAAGGCCCGGCGCCAAAAGGCTCGCGCCTGATGTTCCTGTCGACTCGCGTCGAGGACGGCGCGCTGAACTATGTCTGGGGAGAGTGAGATGACCGCAAGGCTAACCCTCGTCAGCCATCATCTTTGTCCCTACGTCCAGCGCGCGGCGATTGCGCTTGCCGAGAAAGGCGTGCCGTTCGAGCGGCTCAATGTCGACCTTTCCAGCAAGCCGGACTGGTTCAAGGCGATCTCGCCGCTGAGCAAGGTGCCGCTGCTCCGCGTCCGGCATGTTGGCAAGGAGGAAGTCATCTTCGAATCCGCCGTCATCCTCGAATTCCTCGAGGACACCGAGGCCAATCCCATGCATCCGGCCGATCCGCTCATGCGGGCAAGGCACCGCGCCTGGATCGAATTCGGCTCGGCCATCCTCAACGCCATCGGCCACTTCTATTCTGCTGCCGACGAGGCCGCTTTTTCCAATGAAAGCAAAGCCCTGTCGCAAATGTTTGCGCGCGTGGAGGCGGAATTGTCGGCGGGGCAGAACGGTCCATGGTTCGCCGGTGACCGCTTCTCGCTGGTCGATGCCGTCTACGGGCCGATCTTCCGCTATTTCGACACCTTCGACCGCATCGGCGATTTCGGCATTCTAGACGGCAAGCCTCTCGTTCTGGCTTGGCGCGAGGCCTTGAGCAAACGGCAATCGGTCAAGGAAGCGGTCGGCGCCGACTATCCGCGGCGGCTGCACGCCTTCTTGCGCGCAAAGGGATCTTATCTTTCCGAGATCATCCGGCTGCAGGCCATTGAAACTCCGCAAGCCCGATCGGCCTGAACGGGTCGATCACCGTTCCGGCGACCATGGCGGCGAGGAATTGCGGTCCCAGCGGGATCCTTGCTGCTATCGCCACCAATCGGTCGCGCACGAACGGCAAGGCGACGGAGTCCGACTGGTAGAACGGCGTCAACGACAACGACAGCGTCTGGAACACCCACACATGCCAGCGGCGCGCTCGTGCATAAGCCTCCAGCGCCTCGTCGATGCCGTTCGTCCGCGCCAGCGCGTGGCTGAGTGCCGCCGCGTCGAGCAGGGCCATATTGGCGCCTTGCCCGAGCTGCGGACTGGTCGAATGCGCGGCGTCGCCGATCACCGCCAGCCGTCGGCCCGCCGGCAGCGTCATCGTGTGGTGGCCGTAACGGGCGAGCGAGAGCTGCTCGAAACTGTCGATCTGGTTGGTGAACGCCTCGCATTCCGGCCAAACGGAAACCACTCTCTCCTTCCAGGAGTCGAGGCCCTCTGCCCGCACCTGTTCGACGTCGGCGGGCTTCAGGCTCCAGAAGAACGCGGCCATGCCTTCCGCGCCAGGTTCCGGCCGGCCGATCGGCAGCACGCCGAGCATGATGCTTGCCTTGTCGTAGCGCTGCTGCAGCGCCCTTTCGTCAAAGCCGTCACGCCAGCCGAGCGACGCCCAAAAGGCGCCATAAGCGAGCGGCCGCGGCACGGCCGTGTAGCCAACGCATTGCCGCAGCCTGGAGCGCGCACCGCTGGCATCGACGACCAGATCGAAAGGCCCCAGCCGCTTTCCGTTGGCACAGACCGGCCTCGCACGCTCGCCCGTATCCAGCGCATCGATCTCGACATTGGTTTCGATGGGAATTTCCGCGCGTCGGGCGGCGCGATAGAGCACACCGAAAATGGCCGCGCGGTGCACGGCGAGACCGAAGCGGCGGCCGCGCCGAGCGTCGTAGCGCACGTCGAGCACTGTTCTCCCGCTTTTCGCATCCGTGCCGTGCAGCCGCTCGATGCGGCTTCCCCGCGAAAGAATCTCGTCGAGCAGGCCGAGATCGGCGAGCACCGTCAGCCCGGTCGGCTGCAGCATAAGGCCAGAGCCGACAGGCTTCGGCTCGTCGAAGCGCTCGAAAATGGTGACCTTGTGCCCTGCCCGCTTGAGATAGAGCGCCGCGGCCAGTCCGGCCGGACCGGCGCCGGCAATCGCGATCTTGTAAGACTTGCTCATTGCCCCAACCCGAACCGGCGGGGAACAATCCCGCAAGGAAAGCACCAGATCAAGCGGCGCTTTGACGCTTATCCCGCGGGAGGAAAAGCTCAGGCCTGCGCGGTATCGAAGGCGGCGCGCGCTTCGCGCACCGCATCATGGTTGAGCTCGGCCCATTGGATGAGCAGTTGCAGTGGGGCGAACATCGAGCGGCCGAGATCGGTGAGGCTGTATTCGACGCTCGGCGGCTTGGTCGGAAAGACTTCGCGATGCACATAGCCATCGCGCTGCAGGTCGTAGAGCGTCTGCGTCAGCATACGCTGCGAGATATCGGGCACCAGGCGGCGCAACTCCCCGAACCGGTAAGGCCTCTCGGCCAAAGCCATGACCAGCAGCGAGCTCCATTTGCCGCTGATGCCCTGGATCACGTCGCGAACCGGGCAATCGCCGAAATTGCCGCCACCCGACATCGCCTTGTAAACCTCAAGCTTGGATTTGAGATTGAAGATCTTGCTGTCCATGGCGACGTTCCGTCGGGTGAATGACGGCCAGCTGGTGGTTCCCCGGCTGTGCCTACCTCCCGAAAAACTGCCTTCTTTACGGCTTCGGGTCAATTCCTATTTTAGCGCTGGTCTCTTTTTGAGACCATAAACCACAGACGCCCTTCGACACAATTTCAGGAACCTCCCATGACCGAAACCCTTCTCGTCACCGGCGCCTCCGGCCATCTCGGCCGCGCCGTCGTCAACCATCTGCTGAACGCGCAGAAGGTTGCGCCGGCCAGCATCATCGCCACGACCCGCAATCCTGAAAACCTTGCCGATCTGGCGGCTTTGGGGATCACCGTCAGGGCGGCCGATTTCGACAACCAAGCCTCGCTGGAGAAGGTATTCAAGGGCGCCGACCGGGTGCTGATCATTTCGACCGGCGAGCTCGACCTCAAGAGCGACCGGCGCCTCAAGCAGCATCAGGCGGCGGTGGCCGCGGCCAAGGCGGCCGGCGTCTCGCATCTGCTCTACACCTCGATGCCAAATCCCGAGCCCGTTTCGCCGGTGCTGTTTGCCGGCGACCACTACGGCACCGAGCAGGCGATCAAGGCAAGCGGGATTCCCTACACCATCTTCCGCAATGGCTGGTATCAGGAGAACCTGTTCATGTCGCTGCCGCATGCCATTTCGTCGGGTAAGTGGTACACCTCGGCCGCCGATGGCCGCATCGCCCATGGCGCGCGCGACGACATGGCGGCCGCGATCGCTGCGAGCCTGGCCTCCGGTTCGACGGAGAGCCAAATCTACACGCTGACCGGCCCGCAGGCCTACACGACGGACGAAATCGCCGCCCTGGTGACCGAAGTCACCGGCAAGCCGCTGGAAGTCATCCAATTGCCTGACGAGGCTCTGACCGAGGGCGTCAAGGCGGCCGGCCTTCCCGAGGACTTTGCCCGCATCATCGTCTCCTTCGACGCCAACACGCGCTCCGGCCGCATCGGCATGGTGACCGACGCGGTCGAGACGTTGTCGGGCCGCAAGCCGCGGACGTTGAAGCAGTTCCTCGAGGCAAACAAGGCCGCGCTGACCGGACCAGCCCACGCACACCACTGATCGTCGCTGAATTTGAGACCGTGCCCGGTCGGGCATGGTCTCAATCTCAGATCGCCACTTGCGTGCCGATCTCGACGACGCGCCCCGTGGGAATCTGGAAATATTCTGTTGCATCCGCCGCCGTTTTCGCAAGGCCGATGAACAGCCTGTCCTGCCAGATCGGCATGCCGGAATTGGGCGAGGCCTTCAACGAGCGCCGCGACAGGAAGAAGGACGTCGTCATGATATCGAACTTCCAGCCCTGCTTGCGGCAGATGGCCAAAGCGCGCGGGATGTTCGGCTGCTCCATATAGCCGAAGGTCAGCGTCACCCGCATGAACAGCTCGTTGACCGTCTCCATCTTCACCCGCTCGCTGTCCGGCACCACCGGCTGCGGCGCCGTCACCACGGAAAGGATGACGTTCTGTTCGTGCAGCACCTTGTAGTGCTTGAGGCTGTGCATCAGCGCCGTCGGGGCGCTCAGCGGATCGCTGGTCAGGAACACGGCGGTCCCCGACACCAGTTGCGGCTTCTTCTTCAGAAGATTTGCCGCCAGGAAATCGAGCGGGATTTCGTTGCGGCGGGTCTTCTCGAACAGATACCGGCTGCCGCGCACCCAGGTCCACATGCCGAGGATGATGGCAAAGGCCACGGCAAGAGAAGACCAGCCGCCCTCGAACACCTTGACGATGTTGGAGGCGAAGAAGCCGACATCGATCAGCGCGAACACTGCCGTGAGCGCAATCGCCGGCCAGAGGTTCCACTTCCAGATGCGCGTCATGACAACGAAGAGCAGCGTCGTCGTCACCAGCATGTTGCCGGTCACCGAGATGCCGTAAGCGGAGGCAAGCCTGCTGGACTCGCCGAAGCCGACCACCAGCAGCATCACCACAAGCGCCAAGAGCATGTTGACGCGCGGCATGTAGACCTGTCCGGACTGTTTTTCCGACGTGTGCAGGATTTCCAGCCGCGGCAGCATGTTGAGCTGCACCGCCTGCCTGGTCAGCGAATAGGCGCCGGAGATCACCGCCTGACTGGCGATGACCGTCGCCGCCGTCGCCAGCACCACCATGGGGATGAGCGCCCAGCCCTCGTTCATCTCGAAAAACGGATGACCGACGACGCCGCCCTTGGCCAGCACGTAGGCACCCTGCCCGGCATAGTTCAGAAGCAGGCACGGAAACACGATCGCCAGCCACGCCAGCACGATCGGCTTGCGGCCGAAATGACCAAGGTCGGCATAAAGCGCCTCGGCCCCGGTAACCGCCAGGAACACCGCGCCGATGGTGACGAAGGAGACATCGGGCGAATTGATTAGGAAGGCGACGATGTAATGGGGACTGATCGCCCACAGTATTTCGGGGTCGTCGATGATGTGCTTGAGCCCGGAAAGGCCGATGGCGAGGAACCAGACGGCGGTCACCGGGCCGAATACGAGGCCGACGCCACCCGTGCCGAACCGCTGCACGGCAAAAAGAACGGCAAGGATGAGCAGCGTCAGCGGCACGACATAAGGCTGGAAAGTGGGCGTCACGACATTCATGCCTTCGACCGCGGAAAGCACCGAGATGGCGGGCGTTATGACCGCATCGCCGAAGAACAGCGACGCGCCGATAATGCCGATGCCGAGAATGATTGCGGAGCGCGTCGGGAAGCTGCCGCGCGCCAGCGCCATCAGCGACAGCACGCCGCCCTCGCCGCGGTTGTCGGCGCGCAGCACGAACATGATGTATTTTATGGTGACCGTGATGGTGAGCGACCAGATGATCAGCGACAGCACGCCGAGAATGTCGGCGCGGTTGGCGACGTCGCCGCCCGATGAGGCATGCAACGCCTCGCGGAACGCGTAGATCGGGCTGGTTCCGATATCGCCATAGACGACACCCAGCGCGCCCAGCATCAGCACCTTAGTGGTGTGCTGCTCTATTTCCGGAAGTCCCGTTTGGTCGACGGGTTCTGCCTCGGCACCATTGGCAAGGGCCATGGACGACACTCCGATAAAATGCGCGGTGCTCTACGCTTGCTGCAGTGCAATATCAAGTGCCCTTGCGTTAGGGCTCCCATGCCGCCAACGCAGGGCTTGGCCTGCGCGGTCCATCTGAATCTAAGGCAAAATGTGCGGGCTTGAAGGGTCAGATCGCGACCTGTGTGCCGATCTCGACCACGCGGCCGGTGGGGATCTGGAAATACTCCGTCGCATCCGCCGCCGTGCGCGCAAGGCCGATGAACAGCCGGTCCTGCCAGACCGGCATGCCGGAATTGGGCGAGGCTTTCAGCGACCGCCGCGACAGGAAGAAAGAGGTCGTCATGATGTCGAACTTCCAGCCTTGCTTGCGGCAGATGGCCAAAGCTCGCGGGATGTTCGGCTGCTCCATGTAGCCGAAGGTCAGCGACACCCGCATGAACAGCTCGTTGACCGTTTCCAGCTTCACCCGCTCGCTGTCCGGCACCACCGGCTGCGGCGCCGTCACCACCGACAGGATGACGTTTTTCTCGTGCAGCACCTTGTAGTGCTTGAGACTGTGCATCAGGGCCGTCGGCGCGCTGAGTGGGTCGCTGGTCAGAAAAACCGCCGTGCCGGAAACCAGTTGCGGCTTCTTCTTCAGAAGATTTGTCGCCAGGAAATCGAGCGGGATTTCGTTGCGGCGGGTCTTGTCGAAGAGATAGCGGCTGCCGCGGATCCAGGTCCACATGATCAGCCCCATGATCGACGCGACCGTGATCGACACCCAGCCGCCCTCAACGATCTTGACGACATTGGCCGAGAAGAAGCCGAGGTCGATGACGCCGAACAGCAGCGCCAGCGCGACGGCAACAGCCAGCTGCCACTTCCAGAGCCAGCGCATGACGACAAACAGCAGGATTGTCGTCATCAGCATCTCGCCGGTCACCGAAATGCCGTAGGCGGCGGCCAGCGCGCTCGAGCTGCCGAAGCCGACGACCAGCAGCATCACGCCGAGCGCGACCAGGAGATTGACCCTTGGCATGTAGATCTGTCCGCTCTGCATCTCGGATGTGTGCTGCACCTCGATGCGCGGCAGAAGGTTGAGCTGCACAGCCTGCCTGGTCAGCGAGAAGGCGCCTGAAATGACCGCCTGGCTGGCGATCACCGTCGCCGCCGTTGCCAGTCCGACCATCGGCATCAGCGCCCATTCGGGCAGCATCTGGAAGAACGGGTTGGTCGGCTTGCCGCCATGCGAGAGCACGAAGGCGCCTTGGCCGAAATAGTTGAGGAGCAGGCAAGGGAAAACCACCGAAAACCAGGCCAGTACGATCGGTTTGCGGCCGAAATGGCCGAGGTCGACATAGAGCGCCTCGGCTCCGGTGACCGCCAGGAACACCGCACCGACGGTGACGAAAGCACCCGTCGGGGTGGTGGCCAGATAATAGACGGCATAATAGGGATTGATCGCCAGGAGAACCGATGGATCGTCGACGATGTGGTAGAGCCCGGCAACGCCAATGGCTACGAACCACGTCGCCGTCACCGGCCCGAAGACGGCCGCCACCTTGCCGGTGCCGAAGCGCTGCACGGCAAAAAGCACCGCCAGGATGACCAGCGTGATCGGAACGACATAAGCGTCGAGCGCCGGCGTGACGACTTCCAGGCCTTCCACCGCGGAAAGCACGGAAATGGCTGGAGTGATGATCGAATCGCCGAAGAACAGCGCCGCGCCGCAAAGGCCGATCGTGAGGATAAGCCCGGATCCGTTGGGATAGGCGCTGCGTGCAAGCGACATCAGCGATAGCGTACCGCCTTCGCCCTTGTTGTCGGCCCTCAGAACGAAAGCGACATATTTGATCGTGACGATGATCGTCAGCGCCCAGACGATCAGCGATAGCACGCCAAGCACATCGTCCCGGGCGACTGCGCCTCCGGAGGCGTGCAACGCCTCCCGAAAGGCGTAGATTGGGCTGGTGCCGATATCGCCGTAGACGACGCCGAGCGCGCCAAGCATGAGAACCTTGGTGCTGTGGTGGCGTTCGGTGTCGGCATGGGCCGAGTGTTCGAGGGTTTCCGACTCGCTGCTGGCGTTGGCTAGCACCATGGACCCCACTTTGTCAGATGCCCGATGTTTTCCGGTCGCTGCAATATACGTGATACGCAATAACCGCCGGATCTACGCAAGGCTTCCTTGCCCTACCATCCACAGGCCTTCAAGAACCGTCCCACCGTGCCGGCCATGCCATACTCCAGCGCATCGGCTGTCAACCCATGTCCGATCGACACTTCGGCCAATGCCGGGATACGCTTGGCGAGCGCCGGCAGGTTGTTCACGGTCAGATCGTGACCGGCATTGACCTGGAGCCCCGCCGCGATTGCCGCATCCGCGGTTTTTCCCAGTTTTTCCAATACTTTCGCCGCCTTGGCGGAATCGGAATGGCAGCTGCCGTACGGGCCGGTATAGAGCTCGATCCGGTCGGCGCCGGTATCGCGGGCGGCATTCACGCCGGCCGGATCGGCGTCGGAAAACAGCGACACACGAAAACCGCCCTTCTTCAGCCGCTTGACGATCGGCGTCAGGAACACTGCCTGGGCGACGAAGTTCCAGCCATGATCGGATGTCGCCTGGGTCGGGTCGTCGGGCACCAGCGTCACCTGCTCGGGCTGGTTCTTCTCGACAAGCGCCAGGAAATCCTCGTTCGGATAGCCTTCGATGTTGAATTCCGCCGCCGGAAACTCGTCGTCGATCAGCGCCCTGATCTCCGGCAGGTCGGAATGCCTGGTGTGCCGCTCGTCGGGGCGTGGATGGACAGTCAGTCCATGCGCCCCGGCGGCCAGCGCAATGCGGCCGAGCCCCGTGACGCTCGGCCACGGCAGGTCGCGGCGGTTGCGCAACATGGCGACGGCGTTGAGGTTGACCGAAAGCTTTGCGGGCATGATCCAGGGTCCAATTGGAGCAATTCCAGGAAAAGTGCGTAGCGGCTTTCCGTCCGAAATTGCGTAAGAACAAATACTCACAGCGGCTCAGCAGCTCTGTCAAACGCTGAACCACCCTGGCATTTGGCGGGCATCTATAGCGCCTTTGCAGGGAACAGATAGAGGGTTTCCGGTGTTCCAGATGGCGAGATGGTGGCCAACGCAAGGATTTGCCAGTGAATTTTCTCGAAGCCGTGCCGGCGATACGCCGCATCGAGACCAATCGCGACGCGCTTTTTGCCATCGACGTCGTTGGAGATGTTTCGCCGGCCGACGCGGAAAACTTGTTCGGCCTGCTCGAAGCGGCCTATGCCCTGCATCCGAGGATCGACGTGCTGGTCAGATTGACCGACGAGGAGAGCGTCGATTGGGCCAATATTTCGGAAAAGACGATCCGACAAGGTTTGGCCGATGCTTTGGAACATGTCGTCCGCTGCGCGGCTATCGGCGAACCGCGCTGGGCCTCCTTTGTCGGAGGCCTCTTTCCGAAGGCTTTGCCATTCGAGTTCAGGCATTTCGACAGTGATGACGAAGCCGCCGCCTGGCGATGGCTCGGCGCGAGGCCAGAAGGGTAAGCGGACTAGCGGACGATCGTCAGCCGCTCGGCCGCGCGGGTGATGGCGGTGTAGAGCCAACGCTGCCGCGTCTCCTTGAACGCCCAGCTCTCGTCGAACAGCACGACGTCGTTCCACTGCGAGCCTTGCGCCTTGTGTACCGTCAGCGCATAGCCATAGTCGAAATCGTCGAAACGCTTCTTCTGCTGCCAAGGGATCTCGGCATCCGGGTCCTCGAACGCCGCCTTGAGCAGCTTGATCTTGGCGACACCGCGGTCGGGATCGTCCTCCTCCGGCGAAACCAAGAGGTTGATGCCGGGCTTCACCGTCTCGCGCGACGAGGTCATCACCTTCCAAAGCGAGCCGTTGAGCAACCCCTTGGCAGGGTCGTTGCGAAGGCACACCAGCTTGTCGCCGGCCTGCGGATAGCCGGCATTGAAGCCTTTGAGTTCGCGCAGGCGCTGGTTATAGCGTCGCCGCGTGCGGTTGGTGCCGACCAGTACTTGGTCGGCCTTCAACACGAGTTCCTGGTTGACGCCTTCCCTGCCAATCACCTGAGCCGTGCCGTAGTCGCCATGCATGAATTCGCGGCCTTCGCGCACATCGAGCGCCAGCCGGATGATCGGATTGTCGCGTGCCTGGCGATGGATCTCGGTGAGCAGCACATCGGGCTCGTGCTCGGTGAAGAAGCCACCCCCTGAGATCGGCGGCAACTGCGCCGGATCGCCAAGCACCAGGATCGGCGTGCCGAAGCTCATCAGGTCGCGGCCAAGCTGCTCGTCGACCATCGAGCATTCGTCGATGACGACCAGCTTGGCACGCGCGATCGGGCTTTGCCGGTTGAGCGCGAAGGTCGGCGAGATCGAGGTCTTGCCCGTCACCTCGTCCTCGACCGATTCCTCACCTCTCGGCCGGTAGATCAGCGAATGGATGGTGCGGGCATTGATCGCTCCCTTGGAGCGCAGCACCTGAGCCGCCTTGCCGGTGAAGGCGGCGAACTGTACCTGCCCGTCGACATGCTCGGCGAAATAGCGCGCCAGCGTCGTCTTGCCGGTGCCGGCATAGCCGAACAGGCGAAAGACCTGCGGCCGGCCGTCTTTCAGCCATCGGCCGACCGCCTTCAAGGCCTCGTCCTGTTGGGGAGAGAATTCCATCAGCGCGACAGACCGGATTCGCAAAGGAAAGACAAGATTGGCCGTCCCATCATCGGCGTCGCCGATGACGATCATTTTGCTACAGGTCAGGCACGCTATCAGGCGCAAACAAGAACGTAAAGGGAACGAACTGTTACGCCCTGAACTACCTGCCAGCTCCGGGATCGTTTTCCAGCAGGATCGGCTTGCCGTGCGGCGTGGCATGCGCGGCGCGCTCCCAGGCGGCGGCAAGCTCATCCACCTCACCCTTGCCGGCAATCTCTTTTCGCGACAGCAGTTTTTCCAGCGCCGCCAGCCAGTGCTCGTAATAGTCGTGGCCGTCGTTCGCGGCGTCCGGCTTCTTCACTTCCGCCGACAAGGCCTCCGCCCATTCACTCCACGAAAACAGGCCCTTGTCGTGCAGCGCCACCGTCATGGCGAAGGCCTCCGCCTGCCATGGCTCCGCGAACACCGGACTATCGAAGCCGTCCGGCAGTCTGGGCTCAGGCCGGCTCAAGATAGCTCTCCCAGGCGTCGATGGAGACGCTGAGCGTCGGGTCGGCGCCCTCGCCCCAGATCTCCGCCCCATCGAAAACCACCGTGTAGACCCATTGCGGGTTCTCGCCCTTGCCATGCGCATTGCTGTCGGGAAAGACGAAGCCGTCGCGCACCGCCTCGATCGTCCCGTTCTTGCTGCGTGCGTAACGCGGCAGGCGCGTGTGGCCGGTCGGATTCAAATTCTTCGTCCGTACCCGGTCGCCCGCCCGGAAGCGGGCCGGCGCGGTGACCGGCCGGTCGCAAGGTCCACCTTTGGCGAGCACCGCCGGCACATCCGCCGCCTTCAACACCCTTTTGGGCGTCGCTGCCGGATCGACCGCCTTGCCGGCCGCGAGATCGCCCTGCGTGATGAAGCCATGGCGCTTCAGCAGGACTTCCAGCGCCTTGATCCAGATCTGATAGTAGCTGGATGCATAATAGTCGGCCGGATGCAGCGATTCCCGCGCATGCCGGCTCTCGTCGATGTTCCAGGCGCCCATGGCGCCGGCGGTCAGCGTCACGCCAAGCGCGCGCTTCTCCCATTCGGCATGGAAATAGGGCTCGTCCTTTTCGGGCGCGACCGGCCCGAAACCCATCTGCCCGCCGAGATCCTGCGGCCCGTTCATGCCGGCTGCCCCTTTATTCCGGCTTTTTTGGCCAGCGCCGTGCCGATCATTGCGTCGCGGCTGACCAGGCCGGCGAGTTGTTCCTCGCTCCAGCCCTCGGTGCCCTCGGGCCGCATCGGCACCACCAGATAGCGAAGCTCGGCCGTTGAATCCCAGACGCGGATCTTCTTGTCCTTGGGCAGCGTCAGCCCGAACTCCTCAAGCACGCCGCGCGGATCGATCACCGCGCGTGAGCGGTAGGGCGGCGCCTTGTACCAGACCGGCGGCAGGCCGAGCACCGACCACGGATAGCAGGAGCAGAGCGTGCAGACGACCAGGTTGTGCGTGTCCTCCGTGTTGAAGACGGCCTGCATGTGCTCGCCCTGGCCGGTATAACTCATCGAGGCGATCGCCGCCGTCGCGTCGCGCTTCAGCCAGTCGGCGTATGTCGGATCGCTCCAGGCCTTCGCCACCACTCGAGCGCCGTTGCGCGGACCGATCTTCGTCTCGTAGGTCTCGACGATGACATCGATGGCCGACGGATCGATCAGGCCTTTTTCGGTGAGGATCGTCTCCAGCGCGCGCACGCGCGCCGCGAACGGATCGAGCTCGTTGTCGTGGTCATGATCGTGGGACATGACACCAGACTAGGATCGCCGGCACGATGCCGCAAGCACGAGACCTTGGGCCAAGCGGCGGCGGCCTAGATTTTTGTTTTTGAAGCATGGTCTTCTCCGAAAAGTCTGCAACTTTTCGGGATCGTGCCCTTTGTCTTGAAGCATGATCTTCTCCGAAAAGTCTGCAACTTTTCGGGATCGTGCTCTATTCGGCGGCAACCTTTTTCGGTTCGGCTTCTTCCTCGGCGTCGAACAGCGAGGGCTGTTCGGCAGGCTCGACCGCGTGCAACGCGGGCCGGCTCTTCTTCGACGAGAAGCCGAGCAGCCAGCCGGAGAAGTTTTCGAAGTAGACGTAAATCACAGGCGTGACGAACAGGGTGAGCGCCTGCGAGGCGAGCAGGCCGCCCACGACCGCGACGCCGAGCGGCTGGCGCAGTTCGGCGCTGGCGCCGGTGCCGAGCGCGATCGGGAACGTGCCCATCAGCGCCGCCAGCGTCGTCATCATGATCGGCCGGAAACGCATCAGGCAGGCCTTGTGGATGGAGTCCACCGCCGACATGCCTTGTCGCCTCAGCTCCAGCGCGACATCGACCATCATGATGCCGTTCTTCTTGACGATGCCGATCAGCATCAGGATGCCGATCACCGCGATGACCGACAGGTCCATGCCGGCGAAGCGCAGCGCCACTACCGCGCCCAGCACCGCCGACGGCAGGCCGGTGAGGATGGTGAGCGGGTGGATGAAGCTCTCATAAAGCATGCCGAGCACGATATAGATCGTCAGGATGGCGCCGCCGATCAGCAGGCCCTGGTTGGCGAGCGAATCCTGGAACGTCTTGGCCGTGCCGGCGAAGGTGGTTGAGATCGCCTTCGGCATGCCGATCTGCTCTTTCAGCTGATCGATGCGGGTCACGGTGTCGCCGAGCGACACGCCCTGCGGCAGGTTGTAGGAGATCGTCACCGCCGGCAACTGGCCGAGTTGGTTGACGGTCAGCGCGCCTGCCGTGCGATCGACATGTGCAAAGGCGCCGAGCGGCACCAGGCTGCCGCTCGTCGTCCTCACCTGGATGGCCAGCATCCGCTCGGGCGACCATTCGATGTTGGGATCCAGCTCGGTGATGACCTCATAGCTGTCGGCAGAACCGAAGATCGTGGAGACCTGGTCGGTGCCAAAGCCGCCATAGAGGGCCGAGCGCAGCGTGTCGGTATCGATGCCGAGCTGGGCGGCCTTGTCGCGGTCCACCACCAGCGTCGCCTGCAGGGCGTTGTTCTGCAGATCGCTGGTGACGTCGGTAAAGGTCGTGTGGTCCGCCGCCATCGCGTCATCGAGCTTCTGCGCCCAGATATCGGTCTGACCGGTATCGAGGCCCTGGACCACGAGCTGGTAAGCGCTGGCGGAAGAGCGCGAGCCGAGCCTGAGGTTTTGGACCGGCTGCATATAGGTCTCGATGCCCGGGACGCCCGCCAGCTGCCGCCGCAGGTCCGAAAGCACCTTCTCGATATTGGGCCTCTGATCCTTGGCCTTCAGTTGCACGTAGAGCTGGCCCTGGTTCAGCGCGTTGTTGCCGCTGCCGGCCGACCAGGCCACATGCGCGACGTAAGGCGAATGCGCGAAGACGTTCGCCACCTGGCCCTGCAGCTTCACCATGGCGTCGAAGGAGATGTCCTGCCGGGCCATCGTCGTCACCGAAATCTGGCCGATATCCTCCTGCGGGAAGAAGCCTTTCGGCGAGACCTGGATCAGCCACACCGATGCCGCCGCAGTTCCGACGAAGACCAGGAAGATCAGGAATGTGTGGCGCAGGCAGAAGCTGAGCAGCCAATCATAGGTACGGGTGACGATGTCATGTCTGTGGCCATCGCCATGCGCCTCCCGGTCGGCCTTGGTCACCGACAGCAGCCGAGAGCACAGCATCGGCGTCAGCGTCAGCGACACGAACATGGAGGCCAGGATGGCGACCGTCACCACGACGGCGAATTCGTTGAAGATGCGGCCGATCACGCCGCCCATCAAAAGCACGGGAATGAACACCGCCACCAGCGAGATCGAGATCGAGATGATGGTGAAGCCGATCTCGCGCGCACCCTTGAGCGAAGCGTCGAAGGCCGACAGCCCGTCCTCCTCCATGTGGCGGAAGATGTTTTCGAGCATGACGATGGCATCGTCGACGACCAGGCCGACCGCAAGCGTCAATCCCATCAGCGAGATGTTGTCGATCGGGAAGCCGAACAGGAACATCGCGCCAAGCGTGGCGATCAGCGAGATCGGCACCGCCACCGCCGGGATGATCGTCGCCGTCACCCTGCGCAGGAATACGAAGATCACCATCACCACCAGGGCGACGGTCAACAACAGCGTGAACTGCACGTCGTCGACGGCTTGGCGGATCGAGGTCGAGCGGTCGTTGAGCAGCTTGATCGAGGCCGCCGCCGGCATCTGCTCCTGGAAGGAAGGCAGCATCGCCTTGACCTTGTCGACGACGTCGACGGTATTGGCGTCGGGCTGGCGCTGCACGGCCATGATGATCGCGCGGGTACCATCGTACCAACTTGCGGTGGTCGTGGTCTGCACCGAATCGACGACGCGGGTCACCTCGCCCAGCCGCACCGGGTGGCCGTTCTTGGTGGCGATGATCAGGTTGGAGAAGCCGGCCGCGTTGTCGAGCTGGGTATTGGCGGTGATGGTGAGCTGCTGCTTGTCGTTCCGCAGCACACCGAGCGGCGTGTTGCTGTTGGCCGACGCGATCGCCGCCTGCAGCTGATCGATCGAGATGCCGCGCGCGGCGAGCGCGGTCGGATCGATCTGGATACGCACCGCATATTTCTGCTGGCCGAAGATCGACACCTGCGCCACGCCATCGATGGTCGACAGCGATGGCGAGATGACGTTCTCGGCGAATGCGTCGAGATCCGTGAGGGGAACCGTGTCGCTGACCAGCGACATCAGAAGGATCGGCGCGTCGGCCGGATTGACCTTTCGGTAGCTGGGCGGCGAAGTCATCTCTGGCGGCAACTGCCGCTGCGTGCGAGCTATAGCCGCCTGGACGTCGGCCGCGGCGGCGTCGATATCCCGGTTGAGCACGAACTGGATTGCGATCGAGGTCTGGCCGAGCGAATTGGTGGTCGAGATCGAATCGATGCCGGCGATGGTGGAGAACTGCTTGATCAGCGGTGTCGCCACCGACGTTGCCATGGTTTCCGGCGACGCGCCGGGCAGCTGGGCCGAGACGTTGACCACCGGGAATTCGGCGCTCGGCAGCGCCGCCACCGGCAGGAACTTGTAGGCAAAAATGCCGCCCAATACGAGGGCGAACGACATCAGAAGCGTGGCGACGGGCCTGCGTATGCAGAATTCGGAGATCATGGCCGCGCCTCGCCCGCCTTATCGGCTTCCGCGACCTTGGGGGCGGCCTGACCGCCGTTGCTGGCGGCCTTGCCTTCGTGGACGGCGGCGCCGTCTTTCAGCCTGGTCTGACCTTCGACGACGACTTTTTCACCGCTCTTCAGCCCCTGGCTGATGGCGCTGTTTTCGCCCTCCGTCAGCGCGACCTGCACCGGCCGCATCTCGACGGTGTTGTCCGGCTTGACCACATAGACGAAGGAGCCCTTCTGGCTGGGCTGCACGGCGACCGTCGGGACCGACGTCATTTGCGGCATCGTGCCGGCGTCGAGCACGACGTTCACATACTGGCCGGGCCAAAGCGAAAGATCGGAATTCGGTACGCTCGCCCGTGTGGCGATGGTGCCGGAAGCGGTGTCGACGCTGGAATCGACGAAGTCGAGCGTGCCCTTGCCGATCGGCGTCGGGTCGCCGTCCTTGGTCAAGGTGACGGCGCCCTGCTGCGGGTTCGCCAGCGCATTGTGCAGCAGCGCCAGATTGCTCTCCGGCAAAGTGAAATTCACCTGCAGCGGGTCCATCTGCGTGATGGTGACAAGCGGCGTCGTGCTGCTTGAGTTGCCGTTGCTGGTGGTGACGAGATCGCCGACGGAGACGTTGACCGCTCCCAGCCTGCCGGAGATCGGCGCGGTGATGGTCGCGTAGCTCAACTGCACGGTGTCGGAATCGATCGTCGCCTTGTCGGCATCGATGGTGGCTGCTGCGGCCTTTTGCGCCGCCAGCGCCTGGTCGTAAGTCTGCTGCGTGCCGGCCTGCTTGGCGACCAGGTCCTTGGCGCGCTGGAGGTCGGCCGCGGCGCTGACCAGCATCGCCTGGTCCTTGACGAGCATCGCCTGGTCCTTGGCGAGTTGGGCTTTCAGCGCGCGGTCATCGAGCGAGAAGAGAAGATCGCCGGCCTTGACCATTTGCCCGTCCTTGACGGCGATCGACACGATCTGGCTGGAGACACGGGCGTTCACGCTGACCACCGATGGCGAGGAGACGAAGCCGATGGCGTAGCGGCGGATCGGAAAATCGGCGGTTGTCGCGGTTGCCGAAAGGATCGAGGCCGAACGCGCGCCGCCACTGCCGCCGCCCTTCGGATTGTCCGATGCCTTTGCCGTCTTGTCCGCACTGGCCGCGCCGGCCTGCTGGCCCGAAATTAATTGCTGGACCTTGCCCAAGGTCGCAGGCGAAAAGTAGAGGCCGCCACCTGCCAGGCAGGCCAGCGCAACGACTGCAAGAGCGATTTTTCCGCGCATCGACACTATGCCTCTACCCGACACGCCGAACCCGGTGGTCTTATTCTAGCTCGATTCACGGCGCCTTGCCGCGATTTTCGCCGAATAGATAGGACAAGGCTTTGGCGGAAAAGGGCCAAAACGCGCCATTACGAAGATTTAATGTGCACTGCACAATCGCTGTGCAGCCAGCTAACGTGCCGTGGCTGTCCCTCGCATCAGGCTGAAAATGACCTTATCGGAGCATTGGCCAGAGCGTCGCCGCCAGCAGCACACCCATGGCGATGTTGAACCATTTCAGGCGCACGGGATCCGACAGGAAGCCGCGCAGCGCCGTGCCGAACCCGGCCCAGACGGAGACGCTGGGCAGGTTGACGATGGTGAAGGCGATCGAGATCAACGCCACCGAGACGAACGGGTGGTCCGGGTTGGTGTAGACGGCCATGGCGGTGATCGCCATCACCCAGGCCTTGGGATTGACCCACTGGAACGCGGCGGCGTCGATGAAGCGCATCGGCCGCGCCTCCGCACCGCCCTTGTCGCTCATCGAGCGCGACATGGCGATCTTCCAGGCGAGATAGAGCAGATAGGCGGCGCCGGCGATCTTCAGCGCCGTGTGCAGCGCCGGAAACGCCGTCAGCACCGCGCCGAGCCCGAAGCCGACGGCCAGCAGCAGGACCAGAAAGCCGATGCTGATGCCCAGCATGTGCGGAACCGTCCTGACGATGCCGAAATTGACGCCGGAGGCCAGCAGCATGAGGTTGTTCGGCCCCGGCGTGATCGAAGTCACGAAGGCGTAGACCAAAAGGGCAAGGAACGCGTTGAGGGACATGATATCCTCCCAGATATGTCAGCCTTATTGTCCTTGTTCAGCGGATGCGCAAAAGCCACCGGCGGACGATTGCCGGGCCAGAGGGAGGATCGAGGCAGTCCGATCGATGCTCGCCGGGCTCACATGCCCTGCGGGCCGCGGTTCATCGCCGCCACGCCGGTGCGGCAAATCTCGACCAGGCCGAGCGGCTTCATGATGGCGATGAACTGATCGAGCTTGGAGCCCTTGCCGGTGATCTCGAAGATGAAATGCTCGGTATTGGCGTCGATGACCGAAGCGCGGAAGGCGTCGGCGAGCCGCAGCGCCTCGACACGGGCGTCGCCGGTTCCGGCGACCTTGACCAGCGCCAGCTCGCGCTCCAGCGGCCGCTCCTGGCCAAGTTCATGCGAGCGCACGGTCAGGTCGACCACACGGTGCACCGGCACGATGCGCTCGAGCTGGTGCTTGATCTGCTCCAGCACATGCGGCGTGCCGCGCGTCACAATGGTGATGCGCGACAGATGCTTTTCGTGCTCGGTCTCCGAAACGGTGAGGCTTTCGATGTTGTAGCCGCGTCCCGAGAAAAGGCCGATGACGCGGGCAAGCACGCCCGGCTCGTTGTCGACCAGCACGGAAAGCGTGTGCGTTTCCGGCTTCTCGGTTTCCTTGGCGATGAAATAGGCCGAGCCGGTCGGCTGGAGCTGTGCGTTCATGGCGTGAATCTCGATTTCAAACTTTTGATCTAAAACTCTATTTCCACACGGCTCTCAGCCGCGACCAGCCTGCGGCTACACCAGTTCCCTGCCCTTGGCATCAATGGCGTTGGCCACCGCCTCGTCGGTCGCCTCATCCGGCAGAAGCATCTCATTGTGCGCCTTGCCTGACGGGATCATCGGGAAGCAGTTGGCTAAAGTCGCCACGCGGCAGTCGAACAGCACCGGCTTCTTCACCGAGATCATTTCCCGGATGGCGTCGTCCAGCTCGTCCGGCTTGTCGCAGCGGATGCCGTGACCGCCATAGGCTTCCGCTAGCTTGACGAAATCCGGCATCGCCTCGGTGTAGGAATGCGACAGCCGGTTGCCGTGCAGCAGCTGCTGCCACTGCCGCACCATGCCCATATACTGGTTGTTGAGGATGAAGATCTTGATCGGCGCCTCGTACTGCACCGCCGAGCTCATCTCCTGCATCGTCATCTGCACCGAGGCGTCGCCGGCGATGTCGATGACCAGCGCATCGCGATGCGCGATCTGCACGCCGAGTGCGGCCGGCAGTCCGTAGCCCATCGTCCCCAGTCCGCCCGAAGTCATCCAGCGGTTCGGCTTGTCGAAATGATAGTGCTGCGCCGCCCACATCTGGTGCTGGCCGACCTCGGTGGTGATGTAGGTGTCTAGGTCTTTGGTCAGCGCATAGAGCCGCTGGATGGCGTATTGCGGCATGATCACGTCGTTGTTCATCTTGTAGGCGAGCGAATCCCGCGCGCGCCATTTCGCGATCTGCTCCCACCACGGATAGAGCGCCTTCTTGTCGGCCTTGGCGGTCGCCCGCCACAGCCGCACCAGATCTTCCAGCACGCGGCCGACATCGCCCAGGATCGGCACGTCCGTATGGACGTTCTTGTTGATGGAGGACGGGTCGATGTCGATGTGGATCTTCTTCGAATTCGGCGAAAACGCGTTGAGCCGGCCGGTGATGCGGTCGTCGAAACGCGCGCCGATGCAGAGCATCACATCGCAGTCATGCATGGCCATGTTGGCTTCATAGGTCCCGTGCATGCCCAGCATGCCGACCCAGTTCTTGCCCGAAGCCGGATAAGCGCCGAGGCCCATCAGCGTCGAGGTGATGGGGAAGCCGGTGAGATCGACCAGCTCGCGCAGCAGATGGCTCGCCTCCGGGCCGGAATTGATGACACCGCCGCCGCTGTAGATGATCGGCTTCTTGGCGCCGGCCATCAACTCGACGGCAGCCTTGACCTTCTCCAGATCGCCCTGGACCTTCGGCTGGTAGCTGGTGCGCGGCGCCGTCTGCGGCGGCACGTAGATGCCCTTGGCGAACTGCACGTCCTTCGGAATGTCGACCACGACCGGGCCGGGCCGCCCGGTGGTTGCCACATGGAACGCCTCATGGATCGTGGCGGCGAGCTCGTTGACGTCCTTCACCAGCCAATTGTGCTTGGTGCAGGGCCGCGTGATGCCGACCGTGTCGCATTCCTGGAACGCGTCGGAGCCGATCAGCGAGGTCGGCACCTGACCGGTCAGGCAGACCAGCGGAATGGAATCCATCAGAGCGTCCTGCAGCGGCGTCACCGCATTGGTGGCGCCGGGGCCGGACGTCACCAGGAGCACACCGGCCTTGCCGGTCGAGCGGGCGTAGCCTTCGGCGGCATGGCCGGCGCCCTGCTCGTGCCTGACCAGGATGTGCTCGACCTCGTCTTGTTGGAAAATTTCATCGTAGATCGGGAGAACGGCGCCGCCCGGATAGCCGAAGACATGCTTGACACCGTTGTCCTTCAGCGCCTGCACCACCATTTCGGCACCAGTCATTTCGCGCCGCTCGTTTTGTCCACTGCTCATCGGTCTGGTCCCGTATTGTTCGCCATCCGGCGATTTGCTGGTCGTTTAGTTGGATTTTGGGCAATAAAAAAGGCCCCCGAGGGAGCCTGTGGGATGCGCATGGGAGGTTTTCGCCCGGCGGTTACACCGCCTTGCCCACGCGCCAGCCTACGAGAATGAGTGCTGTTTTCATGGCCGCGGACACTAGAGGCGGGCACGGCAGCCTGTCAACGGCAAAAATGACGCCTTTGGGCCCCTTGCCGGCTCAAGCCATTGAAAACGCGCCAAACTATAGGAGGGCGTGACGCTTCGCGGCTTTTGCCGAAATACTTTGCGGATGCCGGAAGCCCAATCCGGCGGCGCGCTCACCCAAGAAGCGATCCCAAACCCGGAGGACACTGATGCTCGAGAGGACACCCACCACCAAGGCGCAGGCGCTGCTCGATAAATTCGGCAAGGCGCTGGAAGCCGGCGACATCCATGCCGCCGTCAACTGCTTCCAGGAGGACTGCTACTGGCGCGACCTCGTCACGTTCACCTGGAACCTGAAGACGATGGAGGGCCGCGACCAGGTCCGCGACATGCTGCAGGCGATGCTGGCCGACATCAAACCAACCGGTTGGACGGTGGCCCAAGGCGAGGAAGCGACGGAGGACGGCGGCATCATCACCGCCTGGATTACTTTCGAGACCGGCGTGGCGCGCGGCTTTGGCCTTGTGCGGTTTAAGGGCGACCTGATCTGGACGCTGCTGACCACCATCGCCGAGTTGAAAGGCCACGAGGAGAAGGCGGGCTTCACCCGCCCGTTCGGCGCCAAGCATGGCCACGGCAAGGGCCGCAAGACATGGCGCGAGGAGCGCGACGACGAAATCGCCGAACTCGGCAACAGCCGGCAGCCCTATGTCGTCATCATCGGCGGCGGCCAGGGCGGGATTGCGCTCGGCGCCCGGCTGAAGCAGCTCGGCGTGCCGACCATCATCGTCGAGAAGAACGAGCGTCCAGGCGATTCTTGGCGCAAACGCTACAAGTCGCTCTGCCTGCACGATCCGGTCTGGTACGATCACCTGCCCTATATCGACTTTCCAAGGAACTGGCCGGTCTTTGCGCCGAAGGACAAGATCGGCGACTGGCTGGAGATGTACACCAAGGTAATGGAGCTGAATTATTGGAGCTCCACCACCGCGAAATCCGCCACATACGACGAGAAGGCCAAGGAATGGACCGTCGTCGTCGAACGCGACGGCAAGGAGATCGTGCTCAAGCCGAAGCAGCTGGTGCTGGCGACCGGCATGTCCGGCAAGGCAAACTGGCCGAAATACAAGGGCCAGGACATTTTCAAGGGCGAGCAGCAGCATTCCTCGACCCATCCCGGCCCGGACAAATACCGCGGCAAGAAGGTTGTCGTCATCGGCTCCAACAACTCCGCGCACGACATCTGCGCGGCGCTGTGGGAAGCAGGCGTGGACGTGACCATGGTGCAGCGCTCGTCCACGCACATCGTCAGGTCCGACACGCTAATGGATATCGGCCTCGGCGCCCTCTATTCCGAGCAGGCGGTCGAGAACGGCATGACGACCCGAAAGGCGGACATGATCTTCGCCTCCCTGCCCTACCGCATCCTGCACGAGTTCCAGATTCCGCTTTACCAGCAGATGAAGGAGCGCGACGCGAAATTCTACGCGGATCTGGAAGAGGCCGGATTCATGCTCGATTGGGGCGATGACGATTCGGGTCTGTTCATGAAGTATCTGCGCCGCGGCTCCGGCTATTACATCGACGTCGGCGCGTGCGACCTCGTCATCGACGGCTCGATCAAGCTCAAAAGCGGTCCAGGTGCTGGGGTGCAGGAACTCACCGAAACCGGGGTGAAATTCGTCGACGGCACCGAACTGCCGGCCGATCTGGTGATCTACGCCACCGGCTACGGCTCGATGAACGGATGGGCCGCCGACCTGATCTCACAGGAAGTGGCGGACAAGGTCGGCAAGGTCTGGGGTCTCGGCTCCAACACCACCAAGGATCCCGGCCCGTGGGAAGGCGAGCAGCGCAACATGTGGAAGCCGACGCAGCAGGAAGCGCTATGGTTCCACGGTGGCAACCTGCACCAGTCGCGCCACTATTCGCAGTATCTGTCGCTGCAGCTAAAGGCCAGGCAGGTTGGCGTGCCGACGCCTGTTTATGGATTGCAGGAGGTCTACCACAAGGCTTGAGGCCGGACGCTTTCCACACAGGATGGAAGCCCGGCCGCGGGCTCCCATCTATCCTGCCTTGAGCTTCGGGCAGGCCCATATTGTCGCGACTTGACGGCTATCGATCTTTCCCTATCCGCTTCCAGTAGATGAGCGTGCCGGTAAGGCCGCCATACGGCTTGAGCGCATAGTCCGGGATCTCACCGGTTAGCGTGAAGCCGAGTTTTTCGTAAAGCCCGGCAGCCCCCTCCTCGCGCGCGGTGTCCAGCACCAGCAGGGTACGTCCCTTCTCGACAGCAAAGTCCTCGGCGGCTCGCATCAGGCCGGTCGCGATGCCTTTGCCGCGATAATCGAGGCGAGTCATCAGCTTGGCGATCTCGGCGCGGTGCGGCTGATTGGGCGGGCAATCGAGAAGCAGCGTGACGGTGCCGACCAGCGTCTCGCCATCCCATGCGCCGAGCACCGCCCTTTCTCCTCGCGCGGCGGCGGCCAGTGCTTTGCGCCAGAACTCACAAGCCGCATCGGGCGACAGTGGATGCATGAAGCTCACCGATCCGCCGGCGGCGACCGTCTCGATCAGCAGATCGGCCAGTATCCCGCGGGTTTTCGCGTCGTCGCTCAACGCCCGGATTTCAAGGGAGTTCATGTCGGTATTCTCCAGGTGGTGAGGTGTCGGGCCGCGGTCATTCGAAATGACTGGTCCGTCTTCGGCGGCGCGCCCGGCGGATTTCCGCGATACGCTCGGCGTCGTCCTCGCTGAGGTGCCGCCCGCGCTCCAGGATCTCGAGCGTGTATTCCTCGTAGGTGAGGCCAAGCCGCTCGGCCCGCTCCAGCCGCATCAGCATGATGGTCTGGCTCGGCGCCTTCCAGGCCTTGTCATGGGCGGCGCGCCAGGCAAGGAAGATGTAGGCGTCGCCCTTGCCCCATGGCGGGCCTTCGTAATCGTCGAGAGGCGGCCCGCCATTGTGCGAGCGTCTCAGTCGGCGCGCCATGCGATCAGCCCCTGACCAGCGCCACCAGATACTCGGCAGCTTCCGGTCCTGGCGCATGGAAGATGCAATCCGACGGCGCGCCGAGCGCCAGGCAGTCGCCTGGTTCGAGCTTGTGCACAACATCGCCTTCCGTGAAGTCGAGGCGGCCGCCGATCAGCCAGATCTGCTGCTTGATGAAGGCATAGGACGCTGCGGGGAAACTCACCCTGGCGCCGGCCGGCAGACTGACCCGGATGAGTTCGAGCGGCATTTGCGAGGCCGGCGACAGATGGCGTCTTACATAACCGGTCGCAGGATCCCGCCAGACCGGCTGCTCGTCCTTGCGGGAAACGCCGCCGCCCTGCATTTCGGCGCGTGCGATCAGCGTCGACAGCGTCATGCCGAAGGCGGACGCAACGCGCACTAGAAGCGCCGCGGTCGGGCTTGTCATGCCGCGCTCCATGGCGCTCAGCATCGCCTTGGAAACAGCCGACCGATCGGCCAGTTCGCCCAGAGACCATCCCCGCAAATCCCGCTCGGAGCGTATCCGCCTGCCGATGGTGGATGTGATGTCGTTCGATATATCAGTCATTTGTCCAATATATCGAAATCTCAACGCGACGAAAGAGGCTTTTCGATCGAATTTTCGCGGCCGGCTTAACAGGCTCTACACCATCCGACCTCACGCGACTTTAACTCCAATCCGATAGGGTCGACGCTCAGGGGAATGGGATCAGAGTCACCGATGTTTGTTGAACGCGAAGCCTCCGTTGGGGAACCGACCTCGCAGGAGCGCCGCAACATCCAACAAAGCGACAAGCGCATTCTGGGCAACGTCGTGCAGTGCGACGGCGCGCGTGCCACCATCAGCGCCTATGCCGAGGATGCCGAAGGCACGGTCACCGGCCTGTGGACGGTCGGCAAGATGATCTCCATCAACCTTGGCGCGACGCGCACGGTTGGCCTTGTCTATGCGATCGGCAAGTCTGACCGTGCCTGGAGCAACGAGGGCCAGAACGCAATCGAGGTCAGCATCGAACTGATCGGCGAGGTGCGCGACGGTGCCGAGCCTGGCGCCAAGCCGGTCTTCGACCGCGGCATCACCACCTATCCGCATATCGGCGCCATTGCCCACCGCATCCGCAGCCGTGACTTGCAGGCCGTTTACGATCTCGCCGGCCGCCACTCGATCACCATCGGCACGCTGTCCCAGGACGAGGCGATCGATGCCAACATCGCCATCGACGACACGCTGGCGCGCCATTTCGCCATTGTCGGCACGACCGGCGTCGGCAAGTCCACGGCCGTCTCGCTGCTGTTGCGCAAGTCGATCGAGGCGCGGCCGGATCTGCGCGTGGTGATCCTCGATCCGCACAACGAGTTTGCCGCCTCGCTTCCGGAATATTGCGTGAAGGTCGATTCCAAGACGCTCGACCTGCCGTTCTGGATGTTCAGGCTGGAGGAATTCGCCGAAGTTCTGTTTCGCGGGCGCGAGACCGTGCCGGAGGAAGTGGACGTCCTGCGCGACCTTATCCCGGCCGCCAAGAACCTCTATCGCAACCCCAGTTCGGGCAGCTACATCAGGCGCGGCAGCGATGCGCTGACGGCGGATACGCCGGTGCCTTACCGCATCGCCGATCTCCTCAAGCAGATCGACGAGCGCATGGGTCTCTTGGAAAGCAAGAACGACCGGCCGACCCTGAAGTCGCTGAGGACACGCATCGAATCAGCTGCCTCCGACCCGCGCTACCGCTTCATGTTCAATTCACGGCTGATCGAGGACACCATCCACGAGACGATCGGCAATATCTTCCGCGTGCCGAACCACGGGCGTCCGGTGACCTGCTTCGAGATGGCGGGCATGCCGTCCGAGGTCGTCAATTCGGTCTGCTCGGTGCTGGCGCGTCTCGCCTTCGACCTTGCGCTCTGGAGCGAGGGCCGGCTGCGGCTGCTTTTGCTGTGCGAGGAAGCGCACCGCTACATGCCCGCCGATCCGCGTCTCGGCTTCGCGCCGACAAGGCACGCTTTGTCGCGCATCGCCAAGGAAGGCCGCAAATATGGCTGCTATCTCGGCGTCGTCACCCAGCGCCCGGGCGAGCTCGATCCGACCATCCTGTCGCAATGCTCGACCTTCTTCGCCATGCGGCTCGCCAATGAGCAAGACCAGGCGATCATCCGCTCGGCGATCGCCGATTCCTCGGCCTCGACGCTGGCCTTCCTGTCTTCGATGGGCCAGCGCGAGGCGATCGCCTTCGGTGAAGGCGTGGCGACGACCATGCGGCTGAAATTCGAGAAGCTGTCGCGTGAATTCATCCCAGGAACAGCCAAGCGCGAGCAGACCATGCCCGCGGAAGCCGGCGACGATGTCGACCTCGCCGGCATCGTCGAGCGCTTGCGCAACGTGCCGAAGCCGCAGCAGGCCATGGCTTTCGCCGAGGTGGTCGACACCGGTCGCCAGGCCGGCGATCCCGACTACCGCAAGCCGCCCGCGCCCCGCGTGCAGCCGGACGACGATTTCGACCTGCGCTACGGCCTGAAGCCCTCGACCTTCGGCATGCGCCAGCAGAACGACTAATCGGCGACGGTGAAGGCACTGCCAAATTCCGAAAGGGAATTCATCAGGCCGGATTGAATGACGTGGCTTTCGAGAAGCCGGAGCGGAGCGGACATTCAGTCCGTGAGCACCGGAAGTCGAGAAGGCCGCGTCAGTCGGCCGGCCTCATGAATTCATCTTCGGAATTTTAGGCGCAGACGCGATTGCGGCCTTGCTTCTTCGCCTCGTAGAGCTGCCGGTCGGCGCGGCGATAAAAATCCTCCGCGCTCTCCTTGCGGTCCCAGACGGCAAGGCCGACGCTGGTGGTGACCTTCAGCCGCACGTTGCCCGATAGGATGGACATGCTGGCGATCGCCTTGCGGATGCGCTCGGCGAACCGGGCGAGCAGCTCCGCGTCCATGTTGGGGGTGACCACGGCAAACTCCTCGCCGCCAAGCCGCGCCACCACGTCGTGATAGCGCGTCATACCCCGCACGCATTGTGCGACGGCCCGCAGGACCTCATCACCGACATCGTGACCATGTGTATCGTTGACCTGCTTGAAATGATCGAGGTCGAGGATCATCAGCCCTACCGGCTTGTCGATGCGGCCGAACTCATCGAGATACTCCCGCAGCGCATCGTCGAAGTAGCGACGGTTCTGCATGCCGGTCAGGCCGTCGGTGAGAGCCGCGTGCTCGAGCGTTTGCGAGCGGGCGCTCAACGAAACCGTCATAGCGCGCAGCTTGCCCTCTTCCCTCACCTGGCCTCGGATCAGCGGGTAGATGAAGAAGGTCCCGAAGAACAAGGCGGCGGCGAGCAGCGCACCGGTCAGGAACAGTAATTTGTTGAGATAGATGATCCTTTGGAGGCGCGACGCGGTGTCGAGATCGGTCGCGATGTCCTGCAATTGGTCATAGGCGTGGAAGGTCACCAGGCCCGCGGCCAGGATCACGAAAATAAAGACAAAGAATGCGGATTCCGCCTTGTGAAAACGCATAACTCCCCGCGGCACTGCGACCCACGGTCGTTATGGCATGCCCGGCCTTACGGACCGTTAACTCGAACAACCGTGGCGGGAAACCGCGTTTGTTCCTTTAAGCCTCTGATTGAGGTCGCGATCTATCGGTCCGGGATTGCCGGATCCCTGGCCGTGTGGAGCCTTTGCCACTCCGGTCCCAATTGGTGTCTGAACCATGTCGCCTGACGCTTGGCATATTGGCGCGTGGCAACCTTGGCGCGCTCGATCGCTTCGGGGAAGCTCATTTGTCCGGCCAACGCGGCCTGCAGCTCCCGAACCCCGATCGCTTTCATCGCCGGCAGGTCCGGAGCGAGGTCGAGCGCCATCAATTGCCTGACCTCGTCCAGTGCGCCCTTGTCGAGCATCTGGTCGAATCGCGCCTCGATGCGCGCGACGAGTTCGCCGCGATCCGGCTCGATCACCAGGAAGCGCGCGCTGCCGCGGTCGATAAGCGGCTGACCGCGCGCCGCCTGCCAATCGAGGATCGACCGTCCCGACGCGTCGAGCACCTCGAGCGCCCGCACGATGCGCTGGCCATCGGTCGCCCTGAGCTGCATGGCGACAGCCGAATCCTCGCGCATCAGAATGCGATGCAGCCGTTCGGCCCCTTGTTCCTTGAGCTCGTAGCGCCAGCGCTCGCGCACCGATGGCGGAATGTCGGGCATGTCCGAGATGCCTTCGACGAGCGCGCGGAAATAAAGCCCGGTGCCGCCGACGAAGACGGCCGGTCGCCCGACCAAAACGCCTTCCTCGATCAGCCGGGTGACGTCGCGCAGCCAGGCGCCGGTGGAATAGGCTGTCGAAGGATGCACATGGCCGTAGAGGAAGTGCGGCACACGCGCCATTTCATCGGCGCTTGGGCGCGCCGTCAGCACGTCGAGCAGCGAATAGCCTTGCATGGAATCGGTGTTCACGATGACGCCGCCTTGGCGTTCCGCAAGGCCGACCGCTAGCGCCGACTTGCCGCTGGCGGTCGGCCCCGCTATCAGGATCGCATTCTTGACGCGGCCTTCGCCCGCCTGCCTGCCGGAATTTTCGATGCCGTTGATCGCCACGCTTGTATCCCGTCCCGAAGACCGCGCAGTGTCGGCCTCGCTTGCGAATATGGCCTCGCGCGCGGCCGGCGCAAGCACCGTTCGCTGGCTGGCCGAAGGCGTCGCCTGCGATCTGGGTTTGCCGGAGAGCCCTGACATCGGCGAATTGACGGCCAATCTTCGCGCAGCATTGGCCTCCGATCCTATCGACATCATCGTCCAGCCAGCCGAAGGCAGGAGGAAGAAGATCCTGCTTGCCGATATGGATTCGACGATGATCGATCAGGAATGCATCGACGAGCTCGCCGACGAGATCGGCGTAAAGGGGCATGTCGCAGCGATCACGGCGCGGTCGATGAATGGCGAGATCGCTTTTGAGCCCGCCCTGCGCGAACGCGTCGCTTTGCTGAAAGGCTTGGACACGGCGGTGGTCGACCGCATCGTCGCCAACCGGCTGACGCTGGCCGCCGGCGGCCGCGCGCTGGTGCGGACGATGCGTGCCAACGGCGCCTGGACCGCGCTCGTCTCCGGCGGCTTCGACGTCTTCACAAGCCGCATCGCCGCACTGCTCGGCTTCCAGGAAAACCGCGCCAACCGGCTGATCGAGGAAGATGGCCGATTCACCGGCACGGTGGCCGAACCGATCCTCGGCCGCGCCGCCAAGGCGGAGGCGCTGCTCGACATTGCGGCAAGGCTTGGCCTGGCGACGGCCGACGCGATTGCCGTGGGCGACGGCGCCAACGACCTCGACATGATCCGCCTTGCCGGCACCGGCGTTGCACTTCACGCCAAGCCGATCGTGGCGGAGCAGGCAGGATTCCGCATCGATCATGGCGACCTGACAGCACTGCTCTACCTCCAAGGCTATCGCCAGGAGGAATTCGTGCAGTGAGGCCAATCCGCACCGAGCGTCTCATCCTGCGCAACTGGGAAGAGCGCGACCGCGATCTCTTCCACCGCATCAACTCCGACGAGCGTGTGATGGAGTTCTTCCCGTTCCGCCGCGACCGCGCCGCGGCCGACGCCAAGATGGACGAGATCCGCGCCTGGATCGACGAGGATGGCTACGGCTTCGCCGCGGCCGAGATTGCCGCCACCGGCGAATGCATCGGCTTCGTCGGCATAACCGGCACGGAGGACGTGGACGTCCTGCCGGCCGGGACGATCGAGATCGGCTGGCGGCTGGCGCCTGAATTCTGGGGCAAGGGCTATGTCACCGAGGCGGCGGAAGCCTGGTTGGCCTATGGCTTCGAAACGCTGGGTCTGGACGAGATCGTCTCCTTCGCCGTTGCTGAAAACCACCGCTCCATCGCCGTCATGAAGCGGCTCGGCATGCGCGCCGAACCAAGCGCCAACTTCGATCATCCCGCCGTGCCGGACAGCCATCCTCATCTGAAGCGACATGTTCTGTACCGGCTGCCGCGCGATGACTGGCAGGCAGGGAAAAGAGCGGCTCGCTAGCCGCCCTTTTCGTTGAAACCCAGTTAGCTGGGCGCGTTTCCGGAGTCAGTCCATCCGGATGGTCACGAAGCGCAACTCGCCGCTCTTCGAGGCCAGCATCAGCAGCGCGTTCTTGCGACCCTGCTCCTTCAGCGCGCCGATCCGGTCCATGACGTCCTTCGGCGTTCCGACCGATTCCTGCGCGATCTCGGTGATCACCTCGCCCGGCTGGATGCCGCGCTCGGCAGCTGCCGAATCCTTGGCGACGTCGGTGATGACCACGCCCGACACATCGGCCGCGATACCGAACTTCTGCCTGGTCTGGTCGTTGAGCTCACCGACGGTCATGCCGAGCACGGACGCCGTGGACACCGGAGGCGCCTTGTCGCCTTTGTCCTGGTCGGTATTGCCGTTTTCGCCGCTGGCAAGCTTCTCGCCGTCCTCGAGCCGGCCGAGCGTCACCTTCACCGTCTGCTCGACGCCCTTGCGCACGATCACGACGTCGACCGCCTTGCCGACCGGGCTTTCGGCGACGACGCGCGGCAGGTCGCGCATTTCGTGGATGTCCTTGCCGTCGAACTTGATGATGACGTCGCCGGCCTGCACCGAACCGTTGTCGACTGGACCGCCCTTGATGACGCCGGCCACCAGCGCGCCCTTGGCGGTCGCCATGCCGAGGCTCTCGGCAATGTCGTCCGTCACCGGCTGGATGCGCACGCCAAGCCAGCCGCGCCTTGTCTCGCCGAATTGGCGAAGCTGGTCGACGACGCCCGCCGCAAGCTGCGCGGGGATGGAGAAGCCGATGCCGATCGAGCCGCCCGACGGCGAGATGATCGCCGTGTTGATGCCGATGACCTCGCCTTCGGCGTTGAACAGCGGCCCGCCGGAATTGCCGCGATTGATGGCGGCGTCCGTCTGGATGAAGTCGTCATAGGGGCCTGAATTGATGTCGCGGTTGCGCGCCGAGATAATGCCGACCGTGACCGTGCCGCCGAGGCCGAACGGATTGCCTATCGCCATCACCCAATCACCGACGCGCATCCTGGTGGAATCGCCGAATTTCACGGCCGTCAATTTGTGGCCCTTTGGATCCACCTTCAGCACCGCGACGTCGGTCTTGGTGTCGGTGCCGATGAGCGTCGCCTTCAGCGTCGCGCCATCGGAGAAATTCACCTCGATGTCGTCGGCATCGGCAATCACATGGTTGTTGGTCACCACGATGCCCTGGTCGGCGTCGATGACGAAACCGGAGCCCAGCGACTGCACCTTCTGTCCGCCGCCGCCCTTGTCGCCGCCGCGGTTCTTGAAGAAGTCGTCGAAAAAGTCCTGGAAAGGCGAGCCTTCGGGAAGCTGCGGCATCGGCACCGCGCCCGGCCCTTCGGTGCCTTTCACCGTCTGCGAGGTGGAGATGTTGACCACCGCGCCGAGCAGGCGTTCGGCGAGATCGGCGACGGACGGAGGCCCATCGGAGGCGATCGTCGGCGTAACGAAAGACGGGACGGCAATTATGCCGACGACGAATGCGGTGGCGCCGGCAAAAAGCGTGCGCCGCGCCGCGCGCAACAGGGTGTCGGATATCATCGTGGCCTCCCGGCGTTTTCAGAAAAGGAAAAGCGCATCCGCAAAGGCGCCTGCCCTGTTCATGTTGGCAAGAAATAAGGCACGTTTGCGGCTATAGCTATCGGCTGAAGATAAATCGTCAATCGCTTCCGCACCAAGGAATTTCATCAGCCGCGGACCAGCCAGACGATGCCGACGCCGATCGCGATTGCAACCAATCCGCCGATCCGCAGCACATTTTCCGGCATCGACAGCACTTCCGTCGCGAGTTTCCGGGCCAGAGCGGGAAACCCGCCATAGACCAGGCCCTCGATGACGAAGACCAGGCCGATTGCCGCGAGAAAATCCTGCACCGCCCTACTGGGCGGTGCTGGGTTGCGTCGCAGGCGCGGCAGGTGCCGTCGCCGGGGCGGCTGGCGCCGACTGTTGCGCAGCCGGTTGCCCAGGCACGGGCTTGCTGTCCGGATCGCGGAAGTAGCGGAAGAACTCGGACTCGGGCGACAGCACCATGGTCGTTCCGGTATTGTCCAACGCCGTGCCGTAAGCATTCATCGAGCGATAGAAATCGAAGAAGGCGGGGTCCCGCTTGTAGGCGTCAGCGAAGGTGGCGCTGCGTTGCGCCTCGCCTTCACCGCGAAGGATTTCCGATTCTTTCTGCGCCTCGGCGATGATCTCGACGACCTCGCGGTCGGCCCTGGCCCTGATGCGCTGCGCCGCCTCGTTGCCGCGCGCCCTCAGCCGCTCGGCTTCCGCCAGGCGTTCGGCCTTCATGCGGTCGTAGGTCTGCTGCGACACTTCCGCCGTCAGGTCCGTCCGGCGAATGCGCACATCCTCGATGTCGAGACCGAGCGATGTCGCATCCGGACGCAGCTGGTCGCGCACCTCGCGCATCATGACGCCGCGTTCTTCGGAAAGCGCCGCCTCGAAGTCGCGCAGACCGTAGACGCGGCGGAGCGCTGCATCGAGGCGCGTCTTCAGCCGGGCTTCGGCGAGTTCCACCTGGCCCGACACGGCCGCGCGGAAGGTCCGCGGATCCGAAATGCGATAGGCGATGAAGGCGTCGACCTCGTAGAACTTGCCGCCGGAGACCTGGACGCGGATGTTGTCGAGGTCGAAGCGCATCACTTTTTTCTCGATCGTCTGAACGCTGTCGGCATCGAAGAAGGCGAATGGCGCCTTGAAGTAGATGCCCGGCTCGGTCTTGACATCGATGATCTCGCCGAATCTCAGCACGATGGCCTGCTCGCCCGCCTTGACGACGAACACCGACGAATAGAGCAGGAACAGAAGGACGGCCGCGATGACGGCGATGATGGGAAGACGATTGGCCATCACTGGTTACCTCCCAGCGCCGGTGCCGGCGGCGCCTTCGGCTGCAGTGCCGGCAGCGGCAGATAGGGAAGCACGCCCTGCCCGTTTCTTTGCTCGACGACGACCTTGTTCGAGTCCTTCAGGATTCTCTCCATCGTTTCCAGGTAAAGGCGCTTGCGCGTCACGTCGGGCGCCTTGGCGTATTCGTTGTAGACGGAGATGAAGCGCTGCGCCTCGCCTTCCGCCTCCTGCACGACACGGTTCTTGTAGGCGGCCGCGTCCTCGCGGACCTGGGCCGCCTCGCCACGCGCCTGGCCGAGCTTCTGATTGGAATATTGGTTGGCCTGCTCGACGAACTTGTCCTCGTCCTGCTCGGCCCGCTGCACCTCGTCGAAGGCGTCGGCTACCTCGCGCGGCGGCGCTGCGTCCTCGATGGAGATCGCATTGACTTGCAGGCCGGTCTTGTAGCCGTCGAGCGTGTTCTGGATGATCTCACGCACCGAAGTGGCGATACCCTGGCGATCGTCGCGGAAAATATCCTGCGCCGGGCGCCGGCCGACGACTTCGCGCATGGCGCTTTCGGCTACCTGCGTCAGCATGCCGTCGGGATCGGAGACATCGAACAGGTAGGCCCTTGGATCGGAAACCTGATAGGCGACCGAGAACTGCACATTGACGATGTTCTGGTCGCCGGAGAGCATCAGCCCGGAGCCGCTGCTCGCTCCGCCACCAATGCTGACGAGTTGCTCGGAGATCTTGGCCGTCTCGACCGTTTCGATCGGCCACCAGTGGAAATGCAGGCCGGGTTGCGAAAGCTCCGCTTTCGGCTGGCCGAAGCGCAGTTCGACCGCGACTTCATCAGGCTGCACGGTGTAGATTGCCTTGAAGGCCCAAAGCACGACGAGCGCCAGCGCGATCAGCCCTAAAACGGCCGGACTGGCGCCGCCGCCTCCCGGAAGAGCACGCCGCAACCTGTCCTGGCCGCGGCGGATGATGTCTTCGAGGTCGGGAGGCGAGCCCTGCGGGCCACTCGGCCCCCTCGGTCCCTGCCCCCAGGGTCCCTGATTGCCGCCGCCGCCCCATGGGCCGCCACCACCGCTCTTGTCGTTCCAGGGCATGAATGTCCTTTCGCTTCGGTTCCCTCGGGCCTTGCGGCGCAATCCTAGCGCATGACCCCGAAAACCGATATCGGTTTTCGGAAAGGAATCACGCGCCAAATCAAAGTTTTACAGCAGCCTTTTGCGCATCCGGTTGGACGCGCGGCGCTGTACTGTCGTTCTTCTATAGGGACGCCGTGGCGCGCTTTCAACGCGGCCTGCCGCCCGCGCCGTCCGATTTGGGCCGGCAGCGACCCTTTGTCGTCGTTACCGACCGTCGCGCCGTCGCTCGTAGACGGTGTAACGCGTCGCGTGGCTGTCCTTTTCGCCCGCCGGGAAATCCTCGGAACGGACGATCCGCCAGATAGCCGGGTCGATCGGCGGGAAATGCGCGTCGCCATCGACTTTGGCCAGCACATGGGTGACATGGAGGCGGTCGGCAAGCGGCAGGGCCTGGGCGTAGATCTCGCCGCCGCCGACCACGCAGATCTCCTCGGCGCCTGTCATGCAGCGGCCGCGCACCCTGGCCAGTGTGATCGCTTCGTCGAGCGAATGCGCCACCTCGATGCCGTCGGCGCGCCAGGTCCTGTCTCGCGTCACCACGATGTTCAGCCTGCCGGGCAGCGGCCGGCCGATACCCTCATAGGTCTTGCGGCCCATGATGATCGGCTTGCCCATCGTGTCGGCTTTGAAGCGCTTGAGATCGCTGGAAAGCCGCCAAGGCAGTCCGCCTTCGCGTCCGATCACGCCGTTGTCGGCGATGGCAACGTAGATCGCGATGTCCATCAGCCACCGTTCCCGCCATTGTCCGAGGGCTCGAGCAGCAGGATGTCGATGTCGTGCTCGGGATAAAAATCCTTGGCCGTCATCTCGAATGTCGTCGGGGCGACCTTGCGGACATTGTCGCCACAGAAGGAAACCAGGTTCTTGGGACTGCCCTTGTCGATGGTGAGCTTGAACTTGCCGATATTGCCTGACGCCCAGTTGCCGCCCGTGGTCAGGATATAAGCGATGCGGCTTTCGAAATATTTCGGATAACCGTCGGGATTTTCCTTCGCTGCCTTGCGCACTGCGTTCTCGAACGCGCCGTCCATGCAGTAGCGGGTCTTGTAGGTGCCGTACTGCCCCTGGAACTTACCTTCAGAATAGAAGCTGACCGAAGACGTGCCGCCGACGCTCGGCTTGTAGCGGTGCGAGACATGGACGGCCTTGTTGGCCGGGAAAGTCGAGCGCCACCAATAGGTTGAGCGCAATTGCCAGAACGGCGCGTAGGCGGTTTGCATGCCCGAGCCGTCATCGGCGGTATCCTCGATGACGATGCCGCGGTTTTCCCAATCCTCGGCGACGTCCTTGGGTAGCTTACCCAGCGCCGCCTTGGCGGCATCGCCGAACGGATAGAGCGGCACGTTCTGCGCCTTGAGGTCGGCGGTGATGTCGATGCCAAGCGCGAACGCCTTTTGTTCGAGCTGCGGCTTCGCGTCGGCGCCGTCGATCGTCACCTCGAAACCGAGGAAATTGTCGCTTTGCGCTTCCGGGATCGCCGGCATCTCGTTCGGGTCGCCTTCGATGTCCGGCATCGGAAACGCAACGATGGCGCTGACGTCCTTGTCCGTGTTGTTGCGGAAGACGTAGTCGACCGTCACTTTCTCCGGCGAGATGAAAAGGTCCTCGCTTTCCATGGCGACGGCATCGCTGCGCGACAGGATCAGCCCGCCGGTGCCGAGTTCGGCAACGGAATCGTTGGCAAGGGCCGGCGCAGCCAGCAATGCCAACGCTGCGGTTAGGAAAGTGCGGAGCATGGATCCCCCTTTCGACGGCAATACCGGGACCATCCGGATGCGCTTCCATCTAGAGCAATTCCAGGAGAAGTAGCTAGAGCAGTTCAACGTTTCTGCCAAAGACGGACTGCTGCAACCCGTTTCAAATCCTGCGTTTGCGTAATGGCTGCCTGCCCGCCTGTCTGGACACGGCGCCTTCGATCGGGCAGGAGATCGCATTATGCGCAAGCTTCTCGTCATCGGCATCGGCGCCGGCAATCCGGAACACGTGACCGTGCAGGCCATCAATGGCCTGAACCGGGCCGACGTGCTGTTCATTCCCGACAAGGGCGCCAGCAAGAACGATCTGGCGGAACTGCGCCGGCAGATCTGCGACCGCTTCGTCACCAACCCGGAATCGCGCCGCGTCGAGTTCGACGTGCCGGTTCGCGCCGAGCCGACATCGTCCTATCGCGTGACGGTCGACGACTGGCACGAGGCGATCGCCGAGATCTATGAGGGGCTGATCCGGGACGAGCTACGCGAAAACGGTTGCGGCGCCTTCCTGATCTGGGGCGACCCCTCGCTTTATGACAGCGCGCTGCGCATCCTGGAGCGCGTGCGCCACAGGGGCAATGTCGGTTTCGAGCTCGAGGTCATTCCGGGCATCACCGCCATCCAGGCGCTTGCCGCGAGCCACGCGAGCGCGCTCAACCGCATCGGCGATTCGATCCTCGTCACCACCGGCCGCCGCCTCACCGAGGAAGGCCTGCCTGCGAATGCCGGCTCAACGGTGGTCATGCTCGACGGCAAATGCGCCTTCAACACGCTGGCCGACAAGGATGTCTTCATCCAGTGGGGCGCCTATCTCGGCACGCCGGACGAGATCATCGTCTCCGGCAGGCTCGGCGATGTCGGCGCCGAAATCGAGAAGGTCCGCGAAGAGGCCCGGCGGAAAAAGGGCTGGATCATGGACACCTATCTAGTGAGGAAGCCAGGGGAGTAAGGCAATAGGGAAGTAGGGAGTAAGGCGATAGGGAGTCGTTGATTTCGTTTACGTTGAGCAACTCCAGGACATCACGTCCTACTGCCCTACTGCCCTACTGCCCTACTGCCCTACCCAGCGTCGATCTCCGCCTGCAAAGCCTGCATATGGACCGCGGCTGCCGAAGCGGCCGCGCGCTCTATCGCCCTGAACCGGCTGACCACCGCAAGGCCTACCGGCGTCAATTGCGCGCCGCCACCTTTCCTGCCGCCGGTCTGCGCTGCGACCAGCGGCTTGCCGAACACCCGGTTCATGTCCTCGACGAGATCCCAGGCATGCTTGTAGGACATCTCCATGCCGCGCGCCGCGGCCGAGATCGAGCCGAAGGCGGCGATCTGCTCGAGGAGTTCGATCTTGCCGGGACCTATACGCCCCTCGGGGTCGAGATTTATCCTCAGGCTCAGCGATGGCATCTCTTGTCCTTTGCAGTCACGCCCAGACTAACCCTTTTGCAGCCAAATCGCTATTCCAATTGAACATAGCGGTATGCTCTTCGTCATCCATCGGCCTCGGCCGGCAACCCTGGACCGGTCGTCGTAGTGTCGAAGCTGACCGTCTTGATCACCGCGAAGACCTTGCGGCCGAGCGCGAGGCGCAGGCTTTGTTTCGACTGCTCGGTGATGCGCGCCAGCACGATCGCGCCATTGCAATCGATGGCGATTTCCACCGTGGGCCCTATGCCCGGCCTGACCGCGGCGATCGTCCCCGCCAGTATGTTGAGCGCGCTGAGGCCCGCCGGCTGCTCGGTCGCGATCATCACGTCGCGGGCCCGAATGCGGAGCCGCACCGGAGCTCCCGCCGGCCGAGCAATGCGCGGTATGCGGATCTCTCCGGCCGGCGAGCCGAGCACCGTCATGCCGAAAGCCTCGTCGTGACGCAGCACCCTGGTGTCGAGCACCGCGCCGCCCTCGCCGCGCTCCTCCGCCGGCAAGAGATCCAGCCGCTGCATGATCGCATCGGTCTGACCGAAGGCCGCGACCTTGCCCTGCGACAGCACCACCACGTCGCTCGCCAGCCGCGCCACCTCGGCGATCGAATGGCTGACATAGACGATTGGGATCCTCGTCTCGTCGCGCAGCCGCTCGATATAGGGCAGGATCTCGGCCTTGCGTGCCTCGTCGAGCGAGGCGAGCGGCTCGTCCATCAGAAGCAGCTTCGGGCTGGCAAGCAGGGCACGGCCGATCGCCACGCGCTGCTTTTCGCCGCCTGACAGTTTCGCCGGGCGCCGGTCGAGCAGGTGGCCGATGCCGAGCAGGTCGACCACCGCATCCATATCGGCGTAGCGCTCGGATGGCGGCGTGAACCAGCGGCCATAGCGCAGGTTGCCGGCAACGCTCATATGCGGGAAGAGTCGAGCATCCTGGAAAACCATGCCGATCCGCCGCTTATGCATCGGCACGAAGATGCCGGCGGCGGTGTCGACCAGCACGCGGCCATCGACGGCGACGCGCCCTTTCTCCGGTCGGATCAGCCCCGCGATCAGATTGATCAGCGTCGACTTGCCGGAGCCCGACGGCCCGAACAGCGCCGTCAGCCGGCCGGCGCTCTCGAAATTCGCTTCGATGGCGAAATCGCCTAGTCGATGGCTGATGTCGACCACGATCGTCATTCGATGTCCATCCGCCGACCGACCCTTCTCGCCAGCACTTCCGAAGCGATCAGCGCGACCATCGAGATGACGACCGAGATAAGCGTCAGTCTGAGCGCGCCCTCGTCGCCGCCCGGCACCTGGGTGAAGGTGTAGATCGCCGAGGGCAACGTCTGCGTCTCGTTGGGGATGTTGGAGACGAAGGTGATGGTGGCGCCGAACTCGCCCATCGCCTTGGCGAAGGAAAGGATCGCTCCGGCGATCAGCCCGGGCAGGATCAGCGGCAGCGTGATGGTGGCGAAAACCCAGAGCGGATTGGCGCCGAGCGTGCCGGCGGCTGCCTCCATCTTGCGGTCGACCGCCTCGATCGACAGCCTTATTGCCCGCACCATCAGCGGAAAACCCATGACGCCGCAGGCGAGTGCTGCACCCGTCCAGCGGAACGAAAAGACGACGCCGAAATGCTCGGCAAGAAAGGCGCCGGCCGGCCCGCGCCGGCCGAAGGTGAGCAGGAGGAGATAGCCGGTCACCACCGGCGGCAGGATCAGCGGCAGATGGACCAGCCCGTTGAGGAGAGTCTTGCCCCAGAATCGCCCCCGGGCCAGGACGAGCGCGATCAGGATACCCGGCGGCAGGCTGGCGATCATCGCCACCGTCGCCACCTTGATCGACAGCCGGACCGCATTCCATTCGTCGGGAGTGAGGTCCAGCAGCCAGTTCATATGCGGTCTAAGGTCTTTCTCAGTTGCTCGGCGCGAGCACCGTAAAACCCTGTTCCTTGAAGAGCGCCGCGGCCTTGGCCGACTCGACGCATTTCAGGAAGGCAGCCGTGTCCTTGTCCTTCGAATCCGACGTCTGGGCAATCGGGTAGATGATCGGCGGGTGCGAATCCTCGGGGAAGGTTCCGACAACCTTCACGCCCTTCTCGGCATGGGCGTCGGTGGCGTAGACGATGCCGAGCGCGGCCTCGCCCGTCGATACCAGCTTGAGTGCGGCGCGGACGTTCTCGGCCTGCGCGACCTTGCCTTCGACGGAGGACCAGACGCCCAGCTTTTCCAGCGCCGCCTTGCCGTATTTGCCGGCCGGCACCGCCTTGACATCCCCGATGGCGAGCCTGCCGTCGCCGATGAGCTTGGCGAGTTCGAAGCCTTTTTCGACCTTGGTCTCGACCGTGGAATCTTTCGGCGCAATCAGCACGATCTGGTTGCCGAGCAGCTTCACTTCGGTGTCGGGTTTGGTCAGCTTCCTGTCGGAGAGATATTTCATCCAGTCGAGGTCGGCCGAGACGAAGACATCGGCCGGCGCGCCGCCCTCGATCTGTTTGGCCAGCGCCGAGCTTGCCGCATAGGAAACGATCGCCGCTTCGCCGACCTCGGGCTCGCAGGCCTTGTTGACCGCATCGAGCGCGTCCTTGAGGCTCGCCGCGGCGAACACGATCACCTTGTCGTCGGCGCGCGCCGCCGGCACGGCCGCCATCAATGCTGCAGTCAGGCCGGCCATGGCGATCGCCTTCAGTCCCGTGCCCGTCATGAAACCTTCTCCCTGTTTGAACTCCGTCGGCCTAGTGCCTTGATCGATATATCCGGATGAACATAACAAGGGAAGGCCTTTTGCCTTCTGCGCCATTGTATGGTGGGGTCTTCCCAGTCTACGATGAAACCGATGCTATACAGCGAAGGCCATGGAGAGGCAGATGAAGATCAGCGCCCGCAACATCCTTAAGGGCAAGGTCACGGAAATCGTGACGGGAGCGACCACCTCGCATGTCAGGATGACATCGGCGGCAGCGTTATCGTCACCGCCTCGATCACCAATGAAGCGGTTGCGGACCTCGCGCTCGAAAAAGGCAAGCAGGCCTATGCCGTGATCAAGGCCTCCGACGTCATGATTGGTATCGAATGATGACAGCTTACCACGCTTGGACCGGTCTATTTGGCCCTAAACGGCGATCGGCGCCTTAATGCTGGCATCTGCAAAATAGTTCTCGAGGTGGAAATCCTCGAAACGGAAGGCAAAAAGATCCTTCACGTCCGGGTTGATCCACATCGTCGGCAACGCCTTCGGCGTGCGCCGCATCTGCTCGCGCGCCTGCTCGAAATGGTTCGAGTAGAGATGCGCGTCGCCAAGCGTGTGGACGAAGTCGCCGGGCTTCAGACCAGTCACCTGCGCCACCATCATGGTCAGCAGGGCGTAGGATGCTATGTTGAACGGCACGCCGAGGAAGATATCGCCGGAGCGCTGATAGAGCTGGCAGGAGAGCCGGCCTTCCGAGACGTAGAACTGGAACAGGCAGTGGCAGGGCGGCAACGCCATCGCCTCCACTTCGGCCGGGTTCCAGGCCGAGACGATCAGCCGGCGCGAATTAGGATTCTTGCGTATCTCCTTGAGAAGACCCGCGATCTGGTCGATCTCGCCGCCATGCCCGTCCGGCCACGAGCGCCATTGCTTGCCGTAGACGGGGCCGAGATCGCCATTCTCGTCAGCCCACTCGTCCCAGATGGTTACGCCGTTGTCGTTGAGATATTTGATGTTGGTGTCGCCGGCCAGGAACCACAGAAGCTCGTGGATGATCGACTTCAGATGCAGCTTCTTGGTGGTGGTGAGGGGGAAACCGCGCGAAAGGTCGAAGCGCATCTGGTAACCGAACACCGAGCGCGTGCCGGTGCCGGTGCGGTCGCCGCGATCGGCGCCGTTCTCCAGCACATGTTTCAACAGGTCGAGATATTGGCGCATCGGCTCGCCTCGATTCGGATGACAGGCGATCATAGCCGATTGGCCATCGGTCGAACACCGTAAGCCCGTCACAGATGTGAATCGTGCACCAGAAAGTCCAGGGCGCCGGCACGATGTCGTGCCGGCTGCCGACGGCTATGCCTCAAAGCGCGCCGAGTTTGCCCAGATCCTTCGCCACCAGATAGTAAAAGGTCACGCGGCTCTTGGTGTTGTCTGCGGCCATCGCCTTGCAGACCTTCTCGATCGAGGCGTCGGCCTTGGCGGCATCGGCGATGCCGAGCTTCTTGGCCGCCCAGTTCTCCCGGACGCGCTCGAGTTCCTTCGGGTCCGTGCAGGACACCAGCGAGGAATCGCGGTTCCTGAGCGCGATGCCCAGATGCTTGACGATCTTCTCGACCGCGTCGGCGCTGGCGCCGGCATCGTATTTCTTCACATCCGCAAGATAGTCGGCCATCAAACTTCCCCTCGTCGGCGCCACGGATCCGATCGATGAGGCTTGTGGCGCGCCGCGCAACCTGTGCGCCAGGTCAGAGATTCCTCATCGCCGGCGGAGCTTCGATTGAGTAAGCGCGCAAGTCAACCCTCGGATGTTGAGTTTGGACCCGGGGACAAGTGCCGGTTTGGCCTTTCATTTTTCATGATCGCTCCCTATATTCGCTTCGTCGGCTTGACCGACTATGGCGATAAACAGGCGATGAAATAAGCCGTTCGGACCCGGGGGCGGTACCCGGCGCCTCCACCAAAAACCGCTCTGGACAATGGAGCGGCTTTTGCTGGGGGCGAAATAGGATCGACGAAGGTGTAAAGATCGTACTTTTGCCCGGCATTGTACCACCGTCATCGGGCTAAACTTATAGTTGCCAACGACAACTATGCGGAAGCTCGTCTCGCTGCTTAATGCAGTGCGAACGCTTCAAATCAAGCCCTAGAGGTTCGCACTTCTAGGCGGGGTTCGGAGGTACCTGGCAACAGAAACCTCCACCTTCTCCCCCTCTTTTTCACCTTTCCAAATCAACTGAGCGGCCAAGGCTCGTTCGGCGAGCGCCGTTCCGTCTTGCCGTTCATCATCCATGGGCAAGTTCATGCAAAACGATTTCGATCGCTTCATCGTGCTGACCGGCGGTCCCGGCTCCGGCAAGACCACGCTGATCGAGGCACTGAAGGCGGCTGGCTTCGCGACGGCGCCGGAGGCGGGACGCGGCATCATCCGCGACCAGGTGGCGATCGGCGGCCCTGCCCTTCCCAGGCAGGACCGGGCGCTGTTTGCCGAGCTGATGCTGTCATGGGAGCTGCGCTCCTGGCATGCAGCGCATGAGCCAGGTCCGGTCTTCTTCGATCGCGGCGCGCCCGACACGATCGGCTATCTCAGGCTCTGCGGCCTGCCGGTGCCGGATCACGTCGCGAGCGCGGCGGAAAAATTCCGCTATGCGCGCCGCGTCTTCATTGCACCGCCATGGCCTGAAATCTTCACCCAGGACGAAGAGCGCAAACAGACCCTCGACGAGGCCGAGCGCACCTTTCAATCGGTGGCCAGAGCCTATGCCGAACTCAGCTACGAGCTGGTGCCTTGCCGCTTGCGCCAGTCGAAGAGCGTGTGCGCTTCGTCCTCGGCGCAGCCGGCTTGTCGCGGACATGAAAAAGGCCGGACAAACCCGGCCTTTTTCCGATCTTTTTTGCGAATTCTCTTACTCGGCGGGCGCTTCCACCACTTCCCGCGCGCGGCCAAGGGTCACCTTGGCCAGCGTGAAGGAAATGACCGCGCAGAGCGTGATACCGGCGACCATCGGCAGCGGCGTGCCGTCGAAGAACAGGCCGGCGACACCCATGGCCAGCGCACCGATGGCGAAGTGCAGCGTGCCCATCAGCGCCGAGGCCGTGCCGGCGATCTCGCCATGCTCCTCCATCGCCAGCACCGACGTGGTCGGGATGACCAGGCCGAGGAAGCCGTAGCCGACGAAGAGCAGCGCCGCCATCACGTCGAGCCGGTCGACGCCGGACGCCATGATTGCGAACAGCGCCACCATCACCGTGGCATAGCCGGTCACCGCCACCCAGACGACACGCTTCAGCCCAAACCGGTCGGCCAGCATTCCGGTCAACTGCGACATGCCGATGAAGGCGACCGCATTGATCGAGAAGAACACACTGTAGACCGACGGCGACAGGCCGTAGTGGTCAATCAGGATGAAGGACGAGCTCGACAGATAGACGAAGAAGCTCGCAATGCCGAAGCCGGCGATCGCCGTCAGGCCAAGGAAGTTGCGGTCACCCAACAGGTAACGGTAACCCGCCAGGGCAGTGCCGAAGGACGAATTGGCGCGCTCCTCTACCGACCGCGTCTCCTTCAGCGAGGTGGCGAGCAGGATGGTGGCTAAAACCGCGGCGCCAGTCACGGTCCAGAACACGGCGCGCCAGCCAAAGCTCTCGATGATCTGGCTGCCGGTGAGCGGCGCGAGAATCGGCGACACCGAGAACACCAGCATCAAGAGCGACATCAGCTTCGCGGCCTCGTTGCCGGTATGCAGGTCGCGCACGATAGCGCGCGGCACCGCCATGCCGGCGCTGGCGCCGAGCCCCTGCAGGAAGCGGAAGGCGATCAGCCACTCGATGTTGGGCGCCATCGCCGAGCCGACGCCGCCGACCATGAACAGCGCGAGGCCGGCATAAAGCGGCAGCTTGCGCCCGACCATGTCGGAGATCGGGCCGACGACGATCTGGCCGAAACCCATCGACAGGAAGAAGATCAAGAGGCTCATCTGCACCGCAGCGGTGCCGGCATTGAGATCCTCACCGATCGAGGGCAGCGCGGGAAGATACATATCGATGGCGAAAGGGCCGATTGCGGACAACAAGCCGAGCATGACCGCGACGCGGAGGAATTTGGAACTCATGATAGGGCTTCTTTCGGATCTGGTTGCCGCCGTGGTCCGGCGTCTACCCAAGGACGTTCCATCCCTCGGAAATCCGACATCTGACAGCGAATTTATTCATCTCTTCAGAGCGAATTCATTCGTCTCTCGCGGAGCGGATTTCCCTTTATTGTGTCCACAAATTTAGACAGGCTTGTCCAATTCGTCAATCACCGCTATATAGATTTTTATGACGCCCGGCGTTTCTCCTGACACTTTCCCGCCACGCAGCCATGAGGCTAAGCGCATATCGGTGGTCGAGGCTGCCGCTTCGGTTTTCTGTCGGGAGGGTTATGCCGGCGCCAACATCGACCTGATCGCGGCCGAGGCCGGCGTTTCACGCCAGACCGTCTACAATCACCACGGCGACAAGGAAAAGCTCTTCATGGCCGTCGTGCGCGACCTGACGGAGCGCTGCAATGCCGGCATCTTCGCCACCATCGCCACCTTCCCCGATCAGCCCGCCGACCTTGAATCCGATCTTGTCGCTTTTGCCGTGCGCATGAACCGCAACTGCATCTGCAACCGCGACGGCCGCTTCCTGCGCAAGCTGATCCAGGCCGAAGGCGAGCGCTATCCTGAGCTTTTCGCCGAATGGCGCGAACAGGGACCGGGCCGCACCTGGTCGGCGCTTGCCGCCCGCTTCGCGCGGCTTGCCTATGCCGGGCACCTGTCGATCGACGATCCGGACGTGGCGGCGCGCCAGTTCCTCGCTCTCGTCAATGCCGAGCTTCAAATCACTTTCATGCTCGGCGGCATGCCCACCGAGGAGGAGGTCCTGCGCTCGGCCACCAACGGCGTGCGCACCTTCCTCCGCGCCTTCGGCTCGCGGAAAGCAACGTCTGCCAAGCAGGCCGCCCTCGCCCACGCCTGAGCGATCAAATCGCCGCCACCCCCTCTTGGTCTCAGCGTTAGGCGCCTATATGCGGTTTACGCCGCGCCCAAGCTTGATTACAGCTATGCGGACGATTCAACGGAACCCGACCGTCACATGGCCGACGACCACATCCGCTACGACATTCTGGCCCAGGAGGCATTGCGCGGCGTCATGCGCAAGGTCCTGGCCGAAGTCGCGCGCACCGGCCTTCCGGGCAACCACCATTTCTTCATCACCTTCCTGACCGGCGCGCCGGGCGTGCGCATTTCCTCGCGGCTGCGCGAGCGTTATCCCGAGCAGATGACGATCGTCATCCAGTTCCAGTACTGGGACCTGAAAGTGACGGATGCCGGTTTCGAGGTGGGGCTCTCCTTCTCCGACGTGCCTGAAAAGCTCGAGATCCCCTTCTCCGCCGTTCGCGGTTTCTACGATCCTTCGGTGAATTTCGAACTCGAATTCGACGTCAAGGCGGAAGGCGCGGCGGAAGATGACGATGCCGCGCCGGCGCCGGAGCCGATTGCGGTCGTGGCCGAAAAGAAACCGGAATCGAAGAAAAAGTCCCCTGAGGCCGAGAAGAAGCCGGCTGTCGCCGACAGTGGCGGCAAGAGCGCCGACGTGGTTTCACTCGACGCCTTCCGCAAGAAGTGAACCGGGAAAATGGGCGAGGTCGTCAATCTCCGCCAGGCCCGCAAGCAGAAAGCGCGCATCGAGAAGGAACGCCTGGCCGGCGAGAACCGGGCATTGCATGGCCGCTCCAAGGCCGAGCGCGAGCGTGACCGGCTGACCTCCGGCAGGACGGAAAAATTCATGGACGGCCATCGCCGCGAAAAGCCCGGCGATCCGGACCGGCACTGAGCGCCTCCGATGGCAGCGGTCGAAAAGCGCTCGGTCACGATCCGCGGCCACCGCACCAGCTTTTCCCTGGAGCAACCCTTCTACGACGATTTGCTCGCGATCGCGGCGGAGCGCTCGCTGTCGCTCGCTGCCCTCGTCGCCGAGATCGACGAGACGCGGACGCGCGACGCCAACCTCTCGTCCGCGCTGAGACTCTACGTGCTCGCCTGGGCAAAGCGCGGCGGCAAGATAGCCTGAAGCAGATAGCCAGCTAGTCTAGGCAGGATCGCTTGCGCTTTGCTGAGCTTTCCGCCTGGCGCCGAAGCTGAGCAAAGCGGAACGGTCGCGTTCCTCCGCCTGCTTTTTCGACCGCACCCGCATCAGATCCTTCCAGCCGACATAGCCAACCAGCCGATCATCCTCGCGCGAGACGACCGGCAGATGCGAGACGTTGGCGGTGAGCAGCTTGTCGGACAGTCCTTCCAGATATTCGTCCGGATAGGCAAGCGTGACCTTGCTGCCGGCGAGCAATTCGCCAAGCGTCGTCTTGCGGTGCTTGCCGGCGCGGCGCCAGCGCAGGATCGCCGGCGGGTCGATGACGCCGAGCACATGCCCATTCTCGTCGATCACCGGGAAGCTCGGATGGCGCGTTTCGGGCGCGGTGAGGAATGCGGCCGCGCCATGCAGCGTCATCGCTGCCGGCACGCTCTCGACCTTGGACGTCATCACTTCGCGCACCCTGGTCAGCACGAAGGGATCGACGCGGTATTCGCGTACAAGGTGATGCCCGCGCCGCGCCACCTTTTCAGTGAGGATCGAGCGCTTCATCAACAGCACGGTGACCGCATGAGCGGTGGCGCAGGCCGCGATCAGCGGCACCAGCAAATGGGTGTTGCCGGTGAGCTCGACCGCGAAGAAGGTCGCGGTCAGCGGCGCGCGCATGGTGCCGCCCATGGTCGCAGCCATCGCCAGCAGCGGCCAGAAGCCCGGCGTCGCTTCCGGCAGGATGCCGGCCAGCACCGCGCCCATCGCGCCGCCCATGATCAAGAGCGGCGCCAGCACACCGCCCGACGTTCCCGAACCCAGCGCCACCGACCAGATGATGGCCTTCACCACCAAAAGCGTGAGCGCCGCAGCCGCGACGACGCGGCCATCGAGCATATTGGCGATGTTGTCGTAGCCGACGCCGAGCGCCTGCGGCTCGATGAGGCCGCCGATGCCGACTACAACGCCGCCGATCATCGGCCACCACATCCAGTGGATCGGCAGCTTCTGGAAAGCGTCCTCGCAGGCATAGACCAATTGCGTCAGCAAACCCGAAAGCAGGCCGGAAGCGATGCCGACCAGCACCCAGCCGCCCAATCCGGCAACCGATGCCTCCATGCTGCCCGAAAAGGGAAAGATCGGACCCGGGAGATGCAGCAAGGTGCGTTCGACTTCCGCGACGATAGCGGCCACTGCGACCGGGATGAAGCTGCGTGGCGTCCATTCGAACAGCAGCAGTTCGACGGCAAGCATGATTGCGGCGATCGGCGTGCCGAACACGGTCGTCATGCCGGCCGCGGCACCCGCCACCAGCAGCGTCTTGCGCTCGTTGTCGCTGACCGGCAGCATCTGCGCGATCAGCGAGCCGATCGCGCCGCCGGTCATGATGATCGGGCCTTCGGCGCCGAACGGCCCGCCCGAACCGATCGAGATCGCCGACGACAACGGCTTCAGCACCGCCACCTTGGCGTCGAGCCGCGAGCGGCCGAGAAGGATCGCCTCGATGGCTTCAGGAATGCCGTGGCCGCGGATCTTTTCGCTGCCGAAGCGGGCCATCAGGCCGATGATCAGTGCACCGATCACCGGCACGATCACCGCAGCAAGCCCAAGCGGCGTGTCCTCGAGCCTGAGTTCGGCCAGCGTGAACTGGCCGAAATAGGCGATGTTGGTGGCAAGCCGGATGAGCTTCAACAGCACGATGCCAGCAAACAGCCCGGCGGTCGCTACTACCACCGCGATGGCCGCGATGATGAGCACCCGTGGATCGGTGGTGAAGTCGCGGAGATGGCCGTTTCCGGCATGGGCGGATTTCATTGGGGAGCCTGGGCTTTCTGGCGGCGCAAATGCCGTCCGGTTGTCGGGCGGCTACATATCGTAACACGATATAATTCTTCAAGATCGTTTTCGATCGCCACTCCGCGTCATTTTGGTCATGGATTGCGCCAGGCCAAGCCTTCGTAGGAGTTGAGCTTTGGCGGGAAAGGGCCATAAGTCGGGGAATGACGCATCCGCAAAAACCGCGCCCCGCCATCAGCCAGGCCGATTACCAACGGCTGTCCGAGTTCCGTTACCTGATCCGCCGTTTTCTGGAATTCAGCCAGCTCCAGGCGAACGAGGCGGGCTTGACCCCGCGCCAGCACCAGGCGCTGCTGGCGATCAAGGGTTACCCAGGCGGTGGACCGGTGGCGGTCGGCGATCTGGCGGAGCGGTTGCGCATCCGACACCACAGCGCCGTCGAGCTGGTGAATCGCCTTGCCGAGGCCGGATTGGTCACAAGGGATCAGGACAAGGCCGACCACCGCCGCGTTCTGCTGCATCTTACGCCACTCGCCGACGATCGCCTGGCCGAATTGTCGGCCGCTCACCTCGACGAGCTTTCGCGGATCGAGCCCGTGCTGCGGCGCCTGCTTTCGCGGCGGGAGCCGGTTTGAGCCACAGCCAAAGCGCCGAACTCGCGGTGTCCTGACCGGACGAGCCTCAGCCGCCGTCCAGCGACTTCAGGAGATTGTCGATCGTGAACGGATTGGCCTTTGGTTTCGCCGGCTCTGAAGCGGAACCGTCGTTGACGCCGGGAAGCGACCGGTCAACCTTTGGCGCCTGCTCAGCCGCCTTGCGTTGGGCTTCCAGCTTCGCCTGCTCGGCCTTCCTGCGCTCCGCCTCGGCCCGCGCTTTGACCGCCTTGTCGGCCGCCTGTTGCTCCGCCCTGGCCTTCGCTTCGACTTCAGCCTGCGCCCGCGCCTCGGCCTCGGCCTGAGCCTTGGCGTCGGCCTCAGCCTTGGCCCTTGCTTCTTCTGCCTTGGCCTTCGCTTCGGCTTCAGCCTTTGCCTGCGCCTCGGCCTTTGCCTGTTCCTCCGCCTTGGCTTTGGCTTCGGCTTCCGCTTTTGCCTGCGCTTCTGCTTCGGCTTGCGCCCTGGCCTCGGCTTCGGCCTTCTGCCGCGCTTCTTCCTCTTGCCGGCGCAGTTCTTCGGCCGCTCGGTCGCGCTCGCTCTGCAGCGCCGCGTAATAGCGCACCTCGCGCCGCAGCCGCTGCTTCTCGAGCAGTTCCGCCTGCATTGCCTCGACCCGCTGCTGTTCCTTCTCCAGCGCGCGCTGGGTCAGGAACTGGGCCAGCGGCTCGCTGTCGAACTGGCGCGTCGTCGCGCCGACCGGGCCGGCGAGGCTGAAATTTACAGCCGGCGCGGAGCCGACCAGCGCCTCGTCGCCGGGACGATAGGTGACCGCCCCCTTTGCCGTGACGGTGCTTGTGTTGACGTCGGCGGTCACATCGGCCGTCAGCACCGCCGCCGGATTGTCGAGGCTGATCGGCGGCGCCCGCAGCGTGCCATTGGCAATGGTGAAGGCAATATCGCTGTCACCCGCCGCGAAACTGCCCTCCCCGGCCATCCCAGGCGCGAAGCCGGCGGTCTTGGCGGCATCGATGTCGTGCCCGATTGCGTCGGCCCTGGCGATGATGGCGGCAAAGGCGTCGGGATTGATGCCGGCGATATTCAAACCTTTCACCGCCGCGGTGCCGGACCCGGACAGAGCGGCGATCATCGCGTCGACCGACTTGCCGCTGGTCGACAGCGCCGCCGAAATATCGCCGCTGCCGCTGACGCCCGAACCGGGCAGCAGCGCGGAAAGATCGCTGCCCGCCAGCTTCAACTGACCTGAAAACAGGCCCGTGCCTTCCGTGTTCTTAAGCTCGAACAACCCGGTCAGCGCGCCGCCATAGAGCTTGGCCTTGAGGTCCGAGACATGGATGCCTTCCCGGTCGAGCTTCAGCGACAAGGCCGCATCATGCGCGGTGGCGAACGGTCCGGCGGCCAGCGCCGCCGCGTTGAGGTCGAGATCGGCGCTGAATGGCAGGGTCGACTTCTGGCTGAACGGCGCCGTCGGCCAGCCACCGCCTTTCGCGGCGAGGAAAGATTGATCGCCGAACAGCGACACAGCCAACGGATCGAGATCGAGATCGTCGAGCGCCAGCGCGCCGGCGAGATGCGGCAACCCATCTTTCATGTCGACGTTGACGTCACCGGACACCGCCGCCCTGTTGATCGCGCCGGCGAGCCCGCTCAGCACCAGCAGCCCATTGCCGAAATCGGCGTCGGCGGCAAGCGATGCCGACGTGCCGGTGCCCATGCCCGGCAACCCGACGCCTGTCGTCATAAGCCACGGCTCGATATCGGCGGCATCGAGGTTGACCTTGCCCTTGGCGATCGGGCCTTGCTGCGTCTCGGCGACAGTTCCGTCAAAGCTCGCCCTGAAATCGTCGGCCGTCAGATTGAAGCTGGTCGCCAGACCGCCGCCGAGCGAGCCTTTCGCCGAGAGATCGGTGGCCGCCTGTCCAAGCATGCCGAGCGGTAGCGCCGGCAGGCCGTAAAGCGCCAGCAGCGTGGCGGCGTTCTCGTTCCTGGCGTTGAAGGTGAGCGACACAGGCGCATCGAGAAGCCGGTCCGCGGTGCCCTTGCCCGAGAGCGAGGCCGAAAAGGCCGAGCCGCCGGCTTTGCCTTGCGCCGAAAGCGCGAGCCCCGTGGTGCCGTCGCCGTTGTCGGCCGCACTCGTCACAAGGTCGATACGGGCGTCCTGGAACAGTTCGGGATAAGCGGCCGCACGGGCGGCCAGGCCCTTCAGAAGCTGATTGTCCGGGTAATGCTGGGCCGCGACGTCGATGAGCGGCCTCAGATCCACGGCCACGATCGAAGCGTCGAGCTTGCCGGTCGGGCTCTCCGGAAAGTCCTTCACGCGCCCCGTAGCGCTGATCGATGCGCCAGCAAGCCCGCCGACCGAAAGCCGGTCGATTTCGAGCAGGCCCTCGCGCAGCCGCAACGCCGTATCCACCATATCAGCGGTCAGCCCGCCGGCGCTGACCGGGCCTGCCTTGATCTGGAAATCGAGGTCGCGGTCGGAGAAGCGGTTGGCGCCCTTGTCGCTGACGAAGATCGAGGCAAAGGCCGCCAAGCCGTCGACATCGAGCTCGCCGCCCTCCAGCCGCATCAGCACCGAGGGCCTCGCGCCTTCGGGCTGGCTGGAATCAATGCTGCCGGAAAACTTCGCCTTGCCGAGGATGAGTTCGAGATCGCTGAAGGACTGCCGGTTCTCGCTGAGATCGACCTTGGCCTTGAAGCCCGCCGCCGGCAGCCGGCGGATCGCATCGTCGACATCCTTCGACAGCCAGGCGGCGAAACCGGAGGGCTGTCCGACGGCAAGCAGCAAGGAACCCGTGAAGCCGAACCGGTCCTCGACGCTAAGCATGCCGTCGGCTTCGAGCGTCGCCCGGCCCGGCAGCGTCGCGGCAAGCGACTTCACCGACCAGCCGCCCGCGACTGGCTCCGCCGAAAGCCGCACGTCGCGCACCGTCGTGTCGCCCGCCACCACCGCCGGCAGCCTGACCTCGACCGTGCCCGGTATCGTCGGCTTCGGCATATGTAGCAGCGCCTGTTCGAACGCCGCGATGCGCTGGTCGAGCGTCAGCCCGGTGCCCGTGGATGCGCCCACGGCCTCGTCGAACTGCACCTGCGCCCAGCTGGCTTCGATCGAGAAATGCGGCTTGAGGCCGAGATCGACCGACGCCTTGCCGTCGGCGGTATAGGGATTGTCGAGCGGCCCGGTCTCGAAGCGGAATTCGTCGACGCCGAGCTTCTGGTGGTCGAGCGCGAATTTGCCGTTCAGCCGGAAGCCCGGATCCGACTTGCCGACGCTGACCTTGACCGGCTTGCCGTCGGTGCCCCGCAGTTCGGGCGAGTTCCTGTCGGCTCCATTCTTGTTGGAGGCTGAAACCTTGAACTGACCGGAGTAGACCGCAGCACCCTTGACGATGCCGGCATTGCCGTCGGTCTCGACGACCAGCGGATAGGCATCCGGGTCTGCCTTCAGCCTGAGCCGCATCTGGCCGTTTGCCTCCACCTTGCCGGTGGAGGCCGAGACTTCCGCGCGCAGCCCGTCGAAGCGCAGCGTGCCATCCATGCGCCACGGGCCGGCGAGCGACTTGGCGGAAACGGTCGAGTTGATTTCGGAGATAAAGTGGCTGCGTCCACCGGCCGCATGGCGTAATTCGATCTGACCTTCGGTCACCGTCAGCTTCTCGATCGCGATTTGACCGGGATCGAAGGGTGTCGACGGGCGGATGGCCCAGTCGACCGTGCCGTCGCCGGCGACGTCGATGGTCGCCTTCGGATGCACTAGCCGCATGTCGAAGATCAGCAACTCGCCGCGAAGGAAAGGGGCGAGCTCGGCATCCATGGAGAAGGTCTCCATCGTCATTGCCGGCTGGCCGCCGGGGCCGCCGGCGACCTCGACATTGGAGAAGGTCACCGAAGGGAATGGCAGCAACCGCGCGGTCGCATCGCCTTTCACCGTCACCTTGCGGCCGAGGATGGTGCTTGCCTCGCGCTCGAAATCGGCGCGATAACCGGTCCAGTCGATGAAATACGGCACCACCAGCGCCGCGCACAGCACCAGCACGAACAGGCCACCGAAGATCACGAACAGGCGAGCGAGCATCTGCTCCAGAGCGTAGGATTAAAGTCAGCCGCACTCTACCCGCATCCGCGTGTCGATAAAGAGGCAATTCGCCCGCGCCATCGCGTCAAATGCAGCGGCGGCCCGCTGTTGCGCGATCGCCGGCGGTCGCGATATCGTTTCGGCATCCTGCCCGAGCGGCTTGCCTCTGGCCGTGATCCATTTTGAGCCAACTTAGAAGCGGAGCATTCCCGATGTCAGGCAAGAACTGGGACAGGGTGCCGATCGACGCGCAGAGCGTTGATGCTCCGCTGTCGCTCGCCGCGGTTTTCCTCGTCGTCACGGTCGGCAGCGACAAGGCGGCCCTATCGAAGGTGGCCTCGGTGCTCGGCGAGCTTGACGATCTCGTCAAGAATGTCGGCTTCCGCGATCTTTCCGGACGACTGTCCTGCATCGCCGGTATCGGCGCCGACCTCTGGGCCCGTCTCTCGCCGGACCGGCGACCACGCGAACTGAAAGCCTTTGCGCCGGTCAAGGGACCGGTCCATTCGGCGCCGTCCACGCCGGGCGATCTTCTCTTCCACATCCGCGCCGAACGCTCCGACATGTGCTTCGAGTTCGAGCGCATCCTGCTGGACAGCCTGGGCAGTAGCGTCACTGTCGTCGACGAGGTCACCGGCTTTCGCTATTTCGACGCGCGCGACCTGCTGGGCTTTGTCGACGGCACCGCCAATCCGACCGGTCTCGACCTTCCGGCTTCCGCCCTTGTCGGCGACGAGGACGTCGAGTTTGCCGGCGGCAGCTATATCGTCGTCCAGAAATATCTGCACGATCTCGGCGCCTGGGCGGAAACGCCGACGCACGTCCAGGAAGAGATCATCGGCCGCACCAAGATCGACAACATCGAGATCGATGACGACGACAAGCCGCGCAAGTCGCACAAGTCGCTGGCCACGATCGAGGACGACGCCGGCAACGAATTCGACATCCTGCGCGACAACATGCCTTTCGGCCGTCCAGGGCAGAAGGAGTTCGGCACCTATTTTATCGGCTACACCCGCTATCTGTGGGTGATCGAAAAGATGCTGCAGCGCATGTATGTCGGCGAGCCGCCGGGCGCCTACGACAGGCTGCTCGACTTCTCCACGCCGCATACCGGCACGACCTTCTTCGCGCCCACTCGACCTACCCTGCAGAAGCTGGCCGACGGTGCGCAGGGGTAACCCGCGGCGACTTTGATGATCCAGCCGCCGGCAAGATCTTGCCGGGGTTCATGATGTTCAACGGATCGAGCGCCTGCTTGATCGTGCGCATGACGTCGACACCGTGACCGAGCTCACGGCGCAGGAAGCCGACCTTGCCCTGGCCGATGCCATGCTCGCCGGTGCAGGTTCCTTCCATGGCGATCGCGCGCATGTTGAGCCTGGCGACAAACTTTTCCGCCAGCGCGATCTCTTCCGGGTTGTCGACATCCATCAGCACCAGCACGTGGAAATTGCCGTCGCCGGCATGGCCGACGATGGGTGCTACCAGCCCCATATCAGCAATGTCGGTTTCGGTTTCGGTGACGCATTCGGCGAGCCGTGAGATCGGCACGCAGACATCGGTCGATAGCCCCTTGGCGCCGGGACGCAGCGTCAGCGACGACCAATAGGCGTCGTGCCGCGCCTTCCAGAGCTTCGTCCGCTCCTCGGTGACGCTGGTCCACAGGAACGGTCCGCCGCCCTGCTCCTCGGCGATCATGCCGAACATCTCGGCCTGTTCGGCCACGCCCGCGTCGCTGCCGTGGAACTCGACGAACAGGCACGGGCTTTCCGGGTAATCGAGCTTCGAATAATTCTTCATCGCCCGCATCTGCAGCGCGTTGACCAGTTCGATGCGCGCCACCGGAATGCCCATCTGGATGGTCGCGATCACGGTGTTGCAGGCCGCCTCCAGGCTGGGGAACGGACAGACGCCGCCCGAGATCGCCTGCGGAATGCCTTGCAGCCGGAGCGTCAGCGACGTGATGATGCCGAGCGTGCCTTCCGAGCCGACCAGCAGCCGCGTCAGGTCGTAGCCGGCCGAGCTTTTCTTCGCCCGCTTGCCGGTCGTCACCACCTCGCCGTCCGCCATGACAGCCGTCAGCGACAGCACGTTCTCGCGCATCGTGCCGTAGCGCACGGCGTTGGTGCCTGAGGCGCGCGTTGCCGCCATGCCGCCGAGCGAGGCGTTGGCGCCGGGATCGATCGGGAAGAACAGGCCGGTGTCGCGCAAATGCCGGTTGAGGTCCTCGCGTGTCACGCCGGGCTCGACCGTGCAGTCGAGATCCTGCGGATTGACCGACAGGATGCGGTTCATGCGCGAGGTGTCGATCGAGATGCCGCCGCCCGGCGCATTGGTGTGGCCCTCGAGCGAGGAGCCTACGCCGAAGGCGATGACCGGCACGCGATGCGCCGCGCAGGCGCGCACGATCTCCTGCACCTCCGGAGTCGTTTCGGCGAAGACGACACCGTCCGGCGCCTGGGTCGGGATATAGGTGGTGGTGTGCGCGTGCTGGCCGCGGATCGCCTCGCCGGTCTGGAAACGCTCGCCGAACTGTTGCTTGAGGATGCCGAGCACAGCAGCGATGCCTTCCTCGTTGCGCTCGACGGGGTTGAGGTCGCTCAAAGCCATGAATTCCTCCGCGAATGGACCAGCGGCCGCTCTTGCCATGCAGCTATGGATGATGCCTAAAGCAATTCCAGGAAAAGTGTGAAGCGGTTTTCCGTCCGGAATTGCGCCAAACCAACAAGAACCTCACCAGCCACACCCTGTCCAGCGACGATCGAGGGAAAACCAGATGACGATGCCCGCGCCGATCATGTCCAGCCCGATGGCGATCGAGAAGGATTGGATCGACTATAACGGCCATCTCAACATGGCCTACTACAATGTGTTGTTCGACCGCTGCTCGGACGAGGCGTTCGAATTGATGGGCATGGGGCCGAACTATGCCAAGGAGCGCCGCCTCACCATCTACACGGCCGAAGTCCATGTCTGCTACGTTCAGGAGCTTCATCTCGACCACAAGGTGAAGGTCTCGTTCCAGCTCATCGACCATGACGAGAAGCGGCTGAGGGCCTATCAGGAAATCCGCCATGTCGACGGCTGGCTGGCCGCCACGTCCGAGTCACTATCGCTGCATGTCGATATGGCCGGGCCGAAGGTCGCTCCCTTCCCGGCCGATGTGATGGCGCAGGTTGAAGCCATGCGGGCCGCCCACGCCGCGCTGCCGATGCCGGAGCGCGCCGGCCGCTCGATCGGCATCAAACGCAAGAGCGCTTGAAGCACGCAAACGCCCACGTTAACCTTACCAAGGTTTTAACGTGAACAAGTCACTTGAGTCCGTTGAACGACTCACTGGCGCGTTCGAAAACCGCCGCACCGGGTTTACGCGCGGGCGGCAGGCGGAATGCGGTGCGAGGACAGTGCATGAAAACCGACATCAAGGTCGAAGTGGAGCGGTTGGCGGCCGATCCACGCATCACCGACTATGATTTCTGGCGATCGCTGAAGAATGTCAACAACGAGATCTTTCACATCGCTAACAACAACGAGCCCATCCCCTTCGACATGATCCGCTGGCGCGCGATTCTCAAGCAAGCGCGCATGAAGCGGGGGCACGCATAAGCAATTCCAGGAAAAGTGCGCGGCGGTTTTCCGTCCGGGATTGCGTAAATAAAGCCGAGCCCTCAGCGCTCCCTTAAACCACCAAGCGGCGAGCGCGGTTCGACCGGCGACGATTGGATGATGGCGGTGTTGGTCATCGCATAGGGAATGATCTTGTCGATCACCCGCTCCAGTTCGGCCACCGAGCCGACATGCGCCAGCGCGATGAAGCAATCCTCACCGGTCACCCGGTCGCATTGCGCGATTTCCGGCAGGTCGCGGATGATCCCGGCCACGACGGCGAGTTGCCCGGGCACCGGCCTGATCCGCAGCCATGCCGACAGCTTCAGGCCGAGCGCCGCCGGATCGATCCTCACCGTATAGGCCTCGATCACGCCGTTCTCCTGCAGCTTGCGGATGCGCTCGGCCAGGCTCGGCGCTGAAAGCCCGACGGCCCGCGCCAGCTCCGCCGTGCTGGTGCGCGCATCCTTCTCCAGGAGCCGCAGGATCTTCAGGTCGGCGGCATCCAGGCCGGCATTTTCATTTCGAAGGCGTTTCAAAGGAATTCTCTTTCTTCAGAAGGTTGAGGACCGTCAAAGCCGTTCATCGCCCATATATATCGCGAAGATCGCCTGCGATAATGATCTCATGAATTCCGAAGTGCAAGTTCGCACGACCGACCAGGCCACTGGCGACACCGACGCTGCGCGCCCTGCCTTCGCCGGACTGGCCAATGCGCTGCCGCCGCATGTCTGGTTCTGTGTCAGCGCGATTTTCCACTATCTCGGGCCGGCCTTCGCCGTGCTGCTGTTCGCTCAGGTCGGCGTGCTCGGCATGGCCTGGCTGCGTATCGCCACTGCGGCGCTCATCTTCGCGCCACTCACCCGGCCATGGACCGTCTTTGCTCGGGCCGACCGCTCGGCCCGCCTGCTTCTGTTGGCTTTCGGCGCCTGCCTGGCGGTGATGAACTGCTCGTTCTATCTGGCTCTCGACCGGCTGCCGATCTCGCTGGTCGCTGCGATCGAATTCGTCGGAACCATCGGCGTCGCGCTCGTCGGCCTCAGGAGCCGGCGCAACGTCGCGGCGCTGGCCATCGCGGTCGCCGGCACCTTGCTGCTGATCGATATCAAATGGTCCAGCGATCCCGTCGGCCTATTCTGGGCGTTTTTGAACGGCGCCTTGTTTGTCGGCTACATCGTGCTGGGCCACCGCATCGCCCAGACCGGCATAGGCATTGCCGGCCTCGGCACCGCCATGGCGATTGCTTTCCTCGTCGTGCTGCCGATCGGCTTCGACCAAGCGCTGCCGGCCTTCTCGGCGCCGCAGCTTTTGATCGCCGCCATCGGCGTCGGCATCTGCTCCTCGGTCATCCCCTATATATGCGACCAGCTCGCCATGGCGCGGCTGCCGCGCGCCAGCTTCGCGCTGATGCTCTCGCTCCTGCCGCTCACCGCAACGCTGATCGGCGTCATCGTGCTCAGACAGGTTCCCAGCCTCACCGACTGCTTCGGCATTGCGCTGGTTGTGGCAGGCGTCACCATGCACAAGCCGGCGGCCAATGCCTAACTCCTCGACACGGGAATTTTCACCGGTGCAGACTTGTCGGCAGCGAGGACTCGCTGCTCGTTTCAGTGAACCGTCGCGACCGTTCGGAATTGGCTGAAGCCAGCCCCAACGTCGTCATCCTATGGTCTGCGCCGCGTCGCTTCGCTCCTTGCTCCGCCATAGGATGACGAAGTGAGAGGCGCTTCGGCCAAATCTCCTGTGATCTGCCCGACCGACTGGGTGGGCCACTCGGTCAAGCCAGCTTTTCTTTCAGGAAAGTGATGGTCCTTCCCCAGGCGAGATCGGCCGCCTTCTTGTCATAGCGGGCGGCCGAGGTGTCGTTGTTGAAGGCGTGGTTGACGCCGTCATAGACATAGACCGTGTATTCGACATGCGCGGCGTCGAGCGCCTTCTTGTAGGCATCGATGCCGGCGTCGATGCGTTTGTCCAGCCCGGCATAGTGCAGAAGCAATGCGGCCTTGATCTTCGGCACGTCCTCGGCTTTCGGCTGCATGCCGTAATAGGCCACGCCGGCGCTGAGGTCCGGCGCATTGACGGCGAGGGTGTTCAGAGTGCCGCCGCCCCAGCAGAAGCCGACCGCGCCGACCTTGCCGTTGCCGTCTTGGTAAGCCTTGAGGTACGCGACTGTGGCTACGCCGTCGGCCGCGACCTGTTTGGCGTCGAGCTTGGCGAACATGTCGCGCGCCTTGTCCTCGTTGGCAGGCGTGCCGCCGAGAGGCGACAGGAAATCGGGCGCCAGCGCGACAAAACCTTCCAGCGCCACTCGCCGCGCGACATCGCGGATATGCGGGTTGAGCCCCCGGTTCTCATGGATGACGATGACAGTTCCCGCCTTGCCGGATTGACCTGCCGGCTTGACCAGATAGGCCTTCATTTCGCCGTTGCTGCCGGGATACGTGACGTCCCCGCCTTTCACGCGCGGGTCGTCCTCGGCAACGACCGCCGCCTTGGCCGAATTCGCTGCCAGCATCGGCACGATCGCCGCGGCCGCCGCGCCCGATCCGGCGAGCCTGGTCAGTTGCTCCATGAAGCGCCGTCGGTCGAGGGTCAGATGCGTGTACTCGTCATAGGCGTCGATCATCGCCTGGGTGATGACGGGCTTGCTGGCACGTTCGGTCATGGCTCTCCTCGACGTCCGCACAGGATTGACGCGCAAGATAGGGTTGAGGCTTGCACGGTCCAGTCACGGACGGATGACGATTTGGTGCGCCCGAACGCATGCGTCGCAGCACGATGAGCACCTTGGGGCGAGCCATCACATTTTGGTCATTTCCGAAAGCCTTGATGGAGCTGTCACATAAGCAAGGAAGGCTGCCGATGCTGCTCGCCAATCCATGCGACAAAAAGGGGAATGCCATGAACGTCCAGGACATCTTGAACACCGTCTCGCAAAAGGCAGGGCTCGACCAGGCCACCACGGAGAAAGTCGTCGGCACCATCTTTTCAGTGCTCGAGCATGAAGCGGAAGGCACCATCGTTTCGTCATTCTTCGACAAGATTCCTGGCGCCGATGCGCTGGCCCAGCAATATGATGTGATGGCCGCCGGCGCCGCGCCTGGTTCGGGCGGCGGCTTGCTGTCGTCGCTGCAGGGCGCGCTTGGCGGCGTGCTTGGTGAAAAGGCCGGCGCGCTGATCAATGGCGTCGCCGTGCTGAAAGAGGCTGGCCTCGACATGGCGCAGATCCGTCAGGCAGGCGAGACCCTGATCAAGCAGGCCGAAGCAGCCGCCGGTCCAGATCTCACCAACCAGGTGCTCGGCCAGGTGCCCAGCCTGAGGGGCCATCTGGGCCTCTGAACGGACGGGCGCAGCGTCACTACTTAGGCAGCGTGTACGCCATCACATAATCACCCGGCTTGGTGCCGACCGAGCCGTGGCCGCCGGCGACGATGACAACGAACTGCCGGCCGTCGGCGACCGTGTAGGTCATCGGTGTCGACTGGCCGCCGGCCGGCAGCCTTGCCTGCCAGAGCTGTCGGCCGGTGGTGAGATCGTAGGCGCGCAGATAGTCGTCGACCGCCGCGCCCAGGAAGGCGACGCCGCCGGCCGTGATCATCGGCCCGCCGATGCCGGGAACGCCGACCTTGAACGGCAGGGGCAGCGGCGTCATGTCGTAGACCGTGCCGTTGCGATGCTTGTAGGCGATCTGACCGGTCCTGAGATCGACGCCGGCGACATAGCCCCAAGGCGGCGCCTGGCAGGGAATGCCGAGCGGCGACAGGAACGGTTTCAGCACCACCGCGTAGGGGGCGCCCTCGTTGCGGTTGAGCCCCTGCTCGCTGCCTTTGGTGTTGTCGCCCGGCGGCGGCACGTCCGCGCGCGGAATGAGCTTCGAAATGAAGGCGAGATAGGTCGGCATGCCGAACATCACCTGCCGCACAGGGTCGACCGCGACGCCGCCCCAGTTGAAGACGCCGAAATTGCCGGGATAGATCAGCGAACCCTGCAGCGAGGGCGGCGTATAGCGCCCCTCGTAGCGCAGTTTCCTAAGCTCGATCCGGCACAGCAGCTGATCGAACATGGTGATGCCCCACATGTCGGCGCCGGTCAGCGGCTTCGGATTGAAGGAAAGGTCAGAGCTCGGCTGGGTCGGCGAAGCGTGGTCGCCTTCGATCGCGCCGCCCGGCGCCGGCATCTCCTTCACCGGAATGATCGGCTCGCCGCTGCGCCGGTCGAGCACATAGAGGTCGCCCTGCTTGGTCGGCCCGATCAGCGCCGGCACGATCGCGCCGCTGGCCGAGGTGATGTCGACCAGCGTCGGCTGGGCCGGCACATCCATGTCCCACAGGTCGTGATGCACCAGCTGGCGCACCCAGCGCAACTGCCCGGTATTGAGGTCGAGCGCCGTGATCGAGGAGGAGAATTTCTCGACATTGGCGCTGCGGCCCATGCCGAGCTGGTCGGGTGTCTGGTTGCCGAGCGGCAGGTAGAGCAGGCCAAGCTTCTCGTCGGCGCTTGCTGTCGACCACATGTTGGGCGAGTTGTTGGTGTAGTTTTGCCCGGCCGGCAGCGGCGTCGTCTGGTCCGGATTGCCTGAATCCCAGTTCCACAGCAAAGCGCCGGTGCCGGCGTCATAGGCGCGGATGACGCCCGACGGCTCCTCGGTTGAATAATTGTCATTGACCGCCCCGCCGACGATGATCTTGCCGGCCACGATCAGCGGCGCCGAGGTCGAGTAATAATAGCCCGACTTCGGATACGGCATGTTGGCAAGCAGATTGAGCGTCCCGCCTTCCGCAAAGGACGAACACACCTGGCCGTTGGCGGCATCGAGCGCGATCAGCCGCGCATCCGACGTCGGCAGATAGATGCGCGCGGCGCAAGGCTGTCCGGTCGCGATCTTGGCATCGGCGTAGTAGGATACGCCGCGGCAGGTCTGGTGCTGGCGATTGCTGTCGACCTTGATCTTCGGGTCGTAGCGCCATTTCTCCTTGCCGGTTGCGGCATCGACGGCGATGGCGAAATTGTGCGGCGTGCAGATGAAGAGCGAATCGCCGATCTTTAGCGGCGTCACCTGGTAGGTTGTCTCCTCGATGTCGTCGGGACCTTTCACATCGCCGGTGCGGTAGGTCCAGGCCGGCTGCAGCCTGGCGACATTGTCGGGCGTGATCTGGTCGAGCGGCGAATAGCGCTGGCCGAACGGCGTGCGGCCGTAGAAATACCATTCGCCGGCCAACATATCGGCGCCGAGATTGGCAGTCGGTGTCACCTTGTCGGTGTCGAGCGTGCCGCCGATGTCTTCCGGGTCGACGGTCATCGAATAACCGGCCACCGCGAGCGAGGCCAGCACCGCCAGGATCAGCGGGGCGCGCCCGTCCGGGCCCTTGAGCGCTCGTCTGACCCATGGCGTCAGCAGCCAAAGTGCGACAAGCACAATGATGCCGCCGCGCGGGCCGAGCTGCCACCAGTCGAAGCCGATCTCCCACACCGCCCAGCACAGCGTGCCGACCACAAACGCCGCGTAGAGCCAGAGCCCCGTCGACCTGCGGCGGAAGATAAGAAAGGCGGTGACCAGGAAAGCGAGACCCGCGATCGCATAGTACCAGCTGCCGCCCAGCGAAACCAACCAGATGCCGCCGCCGCCAAGCGCCAGGCCGATGAGGAGGAGGACGAGGGAGGTGATGGTGACAGCCAAGACGATACTCCTTCGACTGTTGCGCGGTTGCGGCGCCTCTCAGGCAACGGCATGCCGTCCCTGCCCTGTCGGCAGCTTTCCCTCACCCGCAGCGCCTGTCAAGCGAACCGGAACAGCGCAAAAATGGAACAAAACGTAGACGCTTCTGGCCTTTCGCTGCCGAATCACTACATTCGGGGGCGATGTCCGGCTTTTCGGAAGACATGCCCTTCTTTGACGAACCGAATGCGCGGCCCGCGGCCCCGTCCGGCATTGCCGCGCGCGCCATGGCGGCCCGCAGCACGCAGAACCGCGCGGTCGACTACCTCAACGGCCTCAATCCCGAGCAGCGGCTCGCTGTCGAAACAACTGAAGGTCCGGTCCTGGTGCTGGCCGGCGCCGGCACAGGAAAGACGCGGGTGCTGACCACGCGCATCGCCCACATCCTTGCCACTGGCAGGGCCTACCCTTCGCAGATCCTCGCCGTCACTTTCACCAACAAGGCCGCGCGCGAGATGAAGCAGCGCATCGGTATCCTGATCGGCGAGGAGAATGTCGAGGGCATGCCCTGGCTCGGCACCTTCCACTCGATCGGCGTCAAGCTGCTCCGCCGTCATGCCGAGCTTGCCGGGCTGAAATCCGACTTCACCATCCTCGACACCGACGACGTCGTGCGGCTGATGAAGCAGCTGATCCAGGCCGAGAACCTGGACGACAAGCGCTGGCCGGCCAAGCAGTTCGCGCAGATGATCGACAACTGGAAGAACAAGGGCCTCGGCCCGGACGAGATTCCGGAAGGCGATGCGCGCAGCTTCGGCAACGGCAAGGGCCGCCAGCTCTACAAGGCCTATCAGGAACGGCTGCAGACGCTGAATACCTGCGACTTCGGCGATCTGCTCTATCACCCGATCCGCATCTTCCGTGCCTATCCGGACGTTCTGAAGGACTATCACCGCAAGTTCAAATACATCCTGGTCGACGAGTATCAGGACACCAACACCGCGCAGTACATGTGGCTGCGACTGTTGGCCCAGCGGCCAGGAGTTCCAAGGAGCGGGTCACCGGGCGGCCGCACCCCCAGCGCTTCGAAGTCGACTATCGATAGGACAGAAGGGGGGCGTTACAGACCGCCAGTTCCCGAAGAGGAACAACTAGTCCGCAGTGATGAATGGGATATTTCGGCCGAAGGCCGCAAGCCCGACCGGGCGTCCGAGCCGTTGCGAGGCCCCCGCGGAGGGCCCGCGCCGGCAGGCGCGGAACAGCCCGTGAGCGTGAATATTTGCTGCGTCGGCGACGACGACCAGTCGATCTATGGCTGGCGCGGCGCCGAGGTCGACAACATCCTGCGCTTCGACAAGGATTTTCCGGGCGCCACCATCATCCGGCTGGAGCGTAATTACCGCTCGACGGCGCATATCCTTGGCGCGGCCTCGCATCTCATCGCCCACAATGAAGGCCGTTTCGGCAAGACGCTGTTCACCGACCGCGACGATCCCGAGGACGACAAGGTGCATGTCCATGCCGCCTGGGACTCAGAGGAAGAAGCGCGCGCCGTTGGCGAGACGATCGAGGCCTACCAGCGCCCCGACAGACAAGGAAATCGGCACAATCTGAACGACATGGCGATTCTGGTGCGCGCATCCTTCCAGATGCGCGCCTTCGAAGACCGCTTCATCACGCTCGGTCTCAACTACCGCGTCATCGGCGGTCCGCGCTTTTACGAGCGGCTGGAAATTCGCGACGCTCTCGCCTTCTTCCGCGTCGTCGCCAACGGCGGCGACGACCTCGCCTTCGAGCGCATCGTCAACGTGCCGAAGCGGGGCTTGGGCGAAGCCACCATCCGCCAGATCCACGACACGGCGCGCGCCATGCGTATCCCGATGCTGGAGGCCGCAGCGACACTTGCCGAAAGCGACGAGCTGAAGCCGAAGCCGCGCGCGGCCCTGCGTGAGGTCGCGGCCAATTTCGAGCGCTGGCAGAAAGCGCTGGAGACCACGCCGCATACCGAGCTTGCCGAGACCATCCTCGAGGAAAGCGGCTACACCGACATGTGGAAGAACGACCGTTCGGCGGAAGCGCCCGGGCGGCTGGAGAACCTCAAGGAACTGATCCGCTCCATGGAAGAGTACGAGTCGCTGCGTTCCTTCCTCGAGCATGTGGCGCTGGTCATGGAAGCCGAGCAAGGCGAGTCGCTCGATGCGGTCTCGATCATGACGCTGCATTCGGCCAAAGGCCTCGAATTCGAGACCGTCTTTCTCCCCGGCTGGGAAGAAGGCCTCTTCCCGCACCAGCGCGCGCTGGACGAAGGCGGCCGCTCCGGGCTGGAGGAAGAACGGCGTCTCGCCTATGTCGGCCTGACGCGGGCGAAAAAGAACCTGCATATCTGGTTCGTCTCCAACCGCCTGATCCATGGGCTGTGGCAATCGACGATCCCGTCGCGCTTCCTCGACGAATTGCCGGAGACCCATGTCGACGTCGCCGACGGCGGCAATTCCTACGGCGGCTATGGCAACCCTTATGGTGGCGGCTCATTCGCCTCAGGCCGTGGCGGCGGCCGGCAAAATCCCTATGGCGCCTCGCGCTTCGACAATATCGGCGCCAAGGATCAGGGCAGCTTCTCCAACACCTATGCGACGCCCGGCTGGCAGCGTGCGCAAGCGAACCGCACCGAGGCGACTGACCGCAACTGGGGCACCCGCTCCGGCCACCAGGTCGAGCGCATCGGTTATGGCGAGACCGACAGCGGCTACGGCGCCGGCCGCACCAGCGTGAAAGGCCGCACCATCGAGGGCGAGCTGGTCGCCAAATCGGTGGCCGACACCCCGTCCGCCTTCAAGCTCGGCGACCGCGTCTTCCACCAGAAGTTCGGCAACGGCAACATCGCGGCCATAGACGGCAACAAGCTCACCATCGACTTCGACAAGGCCGGCCAGAAACGCGTGCTGGACGGGTTTGTCACCAGCGTGTGAGCGGCCGTCAACTGATCGCCGTCGGAACGAATTGCCGTCTGCAGCCACAGCCTCTCAGCGATAGCGCGCCTGGTTCCATTTGTGGCCGAGCAGCGACAGGATGATGATCAGCCCATTGAAGAACTGGACGTAGAAGCCGCTCAAGCCTGCCGCCACCACACCAGTCTGGATGAACGAGACCGTCACTGCACCGATCGCACCGCCGACCACCGTGCCGATGCCGCCCCAGGTGGGCGTGCCGCCGACGAATACCGACGCCAGCACCGGCAGCAGATAGCCGTCGCCCGCCGTCGGCCACCAGGTGAAGTTGATCATCACGGAAAAGGTGCCGGCGATCGCGGCCCCGATGCCGACGAAGACGAACACCTTGACCCGCACGCGCTTGACGTCGATGCCCATCTGCTTGGCGCTGTCCGGATTGTCGCCGACCACCTTGACCTGCGCGCCGAAGCGGTGGCGGTTGTAGAGCAGCGCCGAAAACACCACGAAAGCGATGGCCCAGAAGATCTGCACCGGGATGCCGTAGATCTGGCTGGAAAAGATCGCGTAAGCCCAGCTGTCGGCAAGGCTGGTCAGCGCCGTCGACTTGCCCTCGTTGATGATCTGGATCAGCCCGCGCAACAGGAAATTCATGCCGAGCGTGGCGATCAGCGACGACAGCCCGCCATAGACGACCAGCGAGCCGACCAGGAAGCCAAGCAGCGTGCCGGTGACGAGCGCGGCCGCAATGCCGAGGAACGGATCGTAGCCGGCCTGCACGACCAGCGCGAAGACCCAGGAAGCAAAACCCATCGTCGCGGGGAACGACAGATCGATCTCGCCGCAGGTGACGACGAAGACGAGCGGCACGACCACGAACAGCGCAACCGGCAGCGTGGTGAGCACGGAGCTGTAGAGATACCAGGTGGTGAAGACGGTCGGGTTGGCGATCATGAAGACCGCCATCATGACGACGAACACTGCGAATGTGCCGAGGGCCGCGCGGTTGTCGAGGACAAACCCGCGCAGCCAGTGGTCGGAGGGATGGCTCCATTCCTTGCCTGATCCCTTGGCAGCCTGGCCGCTTGCCCTTCCGAGAGGCGTTTGCAGATCGGGTTCCATGGCCTTGCTCATCACGCTCTCTGCTCCGCTCCGCCTGCCTCGTGCAGCCCCGGCAAGCCGTCGGGATGCGCGATGTCTTCCATGAAGTTGATGAGGTCATCGGCCGACTTGACCTCGCTGCGGTCGGCCGTCAGCGCCACCTTGCCGCGGTCGAGCACCACGAAGCGGTCGGCGATGTCGAAGACATGGTGGATGTTGTGGCCGATGAACAGGATCGACCGGCCGCTCGCCCGCACCTGGCGCACGAAATGGAAGACCTTGGCAGTTTCGGTCAGCGACAGCGCCGTCGTCGGCTCGTCGAGGATGATCAGCTCCGCCTGCTTGTAGATGGCGCGCGCGATCGCCACGCCCTGGCGTTCACCGCCCGAGAGCTGGCCGACGATCGAGTGCGGCGTGAACACTTTCGAGGTGAAGCCGATCTCGCGCATCAGCCGGCTTGCTTCCTCGATCTCCTTGTTGACCTTCAGCCAGCCGAGAAACCCGGTCAGCTCGCGGCCCATGAAGATGTTGCGCACGATCGTCTGCTGCACGGCCAAAGCCCGGTCCTGGAACACCGTCTCGATGCCGGCATCGCGCGAGCGCGCGGCGCTCCATCCGGTCACCGGCTTGCCGCGCACGAGGATCTCGCCACTGGTCGGCTTGACCACGCCGGACAGGATCTTGATCAGCGTCGACTTGCCGGCGCCGTTGTCGCCGATGAGGCCGACCACCTCGCCGCGGTCGACGCTGAGATTGACCCCGCCCAGCGCATAGACCTGGCCATAGGATTTCGTGATGTCGCGCAGTTCGATGATGCGTTCGGCCATGGCAATCCTCATCTGATGTCGGCTGCCGGCTCTCCGCCGGCGGTCCCGCCGGCCGGGCTCGACCCGACCGGCGGCTTGGGAGGTCAGCGCAGCGCCTCTTTGGCCAGTTCCGAAACGACCTGGTAATTGTCCGGTGTCACGAAGCCGGCGCCGGTGTCGACATTCATCGGCGCCAGGCCCAGCACCACCTGCTGGCAAAGGCTGAGGATCGGCAGATAGCCCTGCAGGAACGGCTGTTGGTCAGCCGCCAGCTGCACCCAGCCGCCCTTGAAGCCTTCGACGATTTGCGGGCTGGTGTCGAAACCGAAATTGAAGATGTCGCCCGGCTTGCGTCCGGCCGCCTGCATGTAGGTGGCGACATTGCCGAGCATCTGTCCGCCGGGATAGCCGACCGCCTTGACGTCCGGGTGGTTGAGCAGCGCCGCGGTGATCACTGGGATGGCGAGATTGGGATCGGAGGCCCACTCGCCGCTCGGCGGCGATGAGAGCTGGATCACCTCGACACCCGCCTCCTTCAAGGCAGCGACCGTGCCGCGCTCGCGCGCGCCGCGATTCTCGTTCTCGAACGGGCCGATCATGATCGCCTTGTCGCCGGCTTTGAGCTTGGCGAGCTTGAAAGCCTCGGCGCCGAGCGCGCGGCCCTGCTGCTCCTGCTGCGCGCCGACATAGCCGCCGCCGAACGCAGCCGTCACCTTCGGTACCGGAACATTCTGGTACATCATCTTGATGCCGTCCTTATGCGCCTGCTCGGCCAGCGGCATGATAGCGGCGTCGCCCGGATGGCCCATCATGGCGATGCCCTGGGGCTTGACGGCGACCGCCTCGCGCAATTGCTGCACCATCTTCTCGGCGTCCCACTGGGAGAAGATATAGTCGACCTTCGGCCCGAGATCGGCCGCCGCCTGCTTGGCGCCATTATAGACGATGGTGCCGAAAGCGTCGCCCTCGGCGCCGCCGACGAAGAAGCGGATATGGACGTCCTTGCACCATTGGGCGTCGAGCGCATGCGCCGGCAAGATGGAAATTGAAGCGCAGAGCGCCGTGGCGGCCGCCACGACGGTCGAACGCAGAACAGTCCTTCTGGTCATGATGATCATGCACGTTCCTCCCTTTTTGTCCCTCGCAACGGAGGGTTTCGACGATTGCTTCGGCGTTCGCCGCAGTGTTCGGCCGGCTCCTCCCGCCGGTCGAGCTCTCACACCGGGTTTGGCAGGTAGCTGGCTCCTCCCCTGCACTGCTTCAGATATTCGAGCGCCCGCACCTGGCCGGTGATCTCGAGATCGCCGCGATAGACCGGATCGTGCCAGCCCTCGATGTCGATGGCGCCCTTGTAGCCGGCCAGCCGCAACTCGCTGATCACCCGCGTCCAGTCGCTGTCGCCGAAGCCCGGCGTGCGCATCTGCACGAACGGCAGGCGCCCGAACACGCCGTGCTCGCGAATCACGTCCCAGCGCACGGTCGCGTCCTTGCCGTGGACATGAAAGATGCGCGGCGCCCATTTGCGGATCTGCGGGATCGGGTCGATCAGGTAGACGAGCTGGTGGCAAGGCTCCCATTCCAAGCCGAGATTGTCGTTTGGCAACTCGTTGAACATCAGCTCCCACGCGTCGGGATTGTGGGCGATATTCCAGTCGCCGCTAGCCCAGTTGCCGTCCATCGCGCAATTCTCGAAAGCGATGCGCACGCCCTTGTCGGCGGCGCGCTTGGCCAGCGGCCCCCAGACCTCGCGGAAGCGCGGCAGGCTGTCGGTCAGCGGCTTGCCGCGCACGCGGCCGGTGAAGCCGCTGACCGTGGAAGTGCCGAACAGATGCGCATTGTCGATGACGGTCTCCCAGGCCTTGAGCACGCCGCGATCGACATCGCCGCTTTCCAGCGGGTTGCCGAACACGCCGATCGAGGACACGGTGACGTTGGCATCGCCGATTGCCTCGCGGATCTCTCCGGCGAGCCGCGGCAGATCCTTGCCGCCCAACGTCTGCCAGAAAAAGGGCTGGATGCTCTCGAAACCGAGCGGCAGGATCTGCCTGATATAGGCCGCCGGGTCGTCGAGATTGGCCCGCACCATGGTGCCGATCCTGATGTCGAGCAGTGGATTTGCCATCACTGAGCGTCCCTGGCGATCGTGACCCGGCGTCCGGTCTCGGCGCTCTCGATTGCGCCGAAGACCATCGCCAAGCTGTTGATGTTGTCGGTGCCGCGCGTCTCCGGTTCAGTGCCGGTCTCGATCGCCCGCATGAAATCCTGAATGATGCCGAGATGGCCGTCGACCCGATCGGCGGGATCGAGCGGCGGCACTTCGATCGGCTGGGTCTTGTCGATGATACCGTCGCGGCCGGACGCAACCACCTCCGCCTTCAACCCGTCATGGCCGTCCCACAAGAGGCTGCCCCGTTCGGCAACGATGCGCCAGCTGCCTTCCCAGCTGGTGCGAAAACCGTCGGCGCACCAGGAGCCGGCATAGGTGAAGACCTTGCCGCCGCCGAGATCGAAGACGGCGCTGGCCGATGATCCCTGCCGGTACCAGGAACTGGCCGGTTCCCATTCCTGGCAATAGACGCTGGCCGGCTCGCCGCCGACCATGTAGCGGGCGGCATCGAAAGTGTGGATCGCCATGTCGAGCAGCAGCACATGCGCCATCTCCTCGCGAAAACCGCCGAAATGCGGCGCGACGAAGAAGTCGGCATGGATGCTGGTCGGCGCCCCGATCGCGCCGGACTCCAGGAACCGCCTGATCCGCCTGACATTGGCGACGTAGCGGCGATTCTGCACGACGGCGTGGATGCGCCCTGCCCGGCGCGCGGCTTCGACGATGGTGCGCGCGTTTTCGGGGCTGTCGGCCAGCGGCTTCTCGGTCAGGAGATGGCAATTATGGGCAAAGGCCGAAAGCGCGACCTCGCGGCGCGCGGCGGGAACCACGACATCGAACACGGCATCTGGCTTGGTCTGGTCGAGAACGGCGTCGAGGCTGGTGCCGATGATAGCGTCGGAGAGCCCGTATTCGACCGCCCTCGCCTGCGCACGCTCGGCGTCGAGATCGACAAGGCCGACAATGGCAAGCCCGTCGATCCGCGTTGCGGCGTCGAGCCAGTGCTTGCTCATGGCTCCGCACCCAACCAGGACGACCTTCATCATCCAGCGCTCCTCCCGTTCGGCCCCCTCCAGACCGAATGTCACGGCATCCACGGTCTGACCGTAAACGTTGTTCCGTAAACGTTTACGACAACACACCCGATGGCGTAGAATGTCAATCGCCCGCTCGCGAAAATCGTCATCGGCTGCTTGGCCTGAGCGGCCGCCGGTGCTAGCGAGGAAAGGGGGAGAACCGGCCTTGGCGTCCAGCATCCACGATCTAGCGCGTCACCTGAACATCTCGATCGGCACCGTGTCGCGGGCGCTGAACGGCCGTGCCGACGTCAATGCCGAGACACGACAGCGCGTGCTCGACGCGGCCAGGAAGCTGAACTATTCGCCCAACCAGTCCGGCCGCAGCCTGCGCCAGGGCGCCACCCATTCGATCGCCTTCATGCTGCAGCCGCATCCGGGCGACCAGCAATATGGCGAGCCCTTCTTCATTCCGTTCCTGACCGGACTGCAGGGAAGGCTTGCCGAAAGCGGCCTCGACCTGATCGTGGTGATGGGCGCGCCGGGCGACTACCAGCAGGAGCGCCTGCGCCGTGTCGTCGAGACGCGCCGGGCCGACGCGGTCGTGCTGGCCTGGACGCGGCGCGATGACGAGCGCATCGACTACCTGGCCGAGAGAGGCTTTCCCTTCGCCACGCTCGGCCGCAGCCGTTCCGGCGGCAAGTCCTACCCTTCCCTCGATCTCGATTTCGAGAAGGCGGGCAGCGACGCGGTCGACCGCCTGGTTGCGCGCGGCCACCGCCGCATCGCCGCCATCCGGCCGTCGCTCGATCTCAATTTCGGTCACCTGTTCATGACCGGCTACCGCAAGGCCTTGCGGCGCCATGGCATCGAGGTCGACCCCGGACTGATCGCGGAAGGCTTCATCAACGAGGCCGGCGGCTACCAGGTGACGCCGCGCGTGATGCTCTCCAAAGACCGGCCGACGGCAATCATCTTCAACAATGACGCCATGGCGCTTGGCGGCTGCAAGGCGCTGGCCGAAATGGGCATCCGTCCCGGCCACGACATCGCGGTGATCGTCATCGTCGACACTCCGCTCTGCCGCTATTTTTCGCCCGCCCTGACCGGCTTCCGCCCCGCCTTGGAGCCGATGGGACAGCGGCTGGCCGAGATGCTGCTGGCCTCGCTTCCCGCCTATGCGGGTCCTGAGGGGCCGCGCACCATCCGCGAGGTCTGGCCGCTGGAGCTGATCGCGCGCGAAAGCGATTGAGCGCCCTCTCCTTCTCCCCTTTGTTTGGACCGGGGACATCGCGAACAGGTGTGCGAGGACATCGCGAACAGTTTTG